>JAQVCQ010000033.1:4982-23863 GCA_028689715.1 Lachnospiraceae bacterium | reverse complement strand
CAAAGACCTGCTTTTTAAAAGCGCAAAGACCCGCTTTTTAAAAGCGGGTCTTTTATCGCATTTTATGGTGATGGGAATAAAAGGATCAAATATGAATTTTTTTAATAAGTTGATAAAAAAAATTAAAATATGCAGTCAAAGGGTATTTACTGATCTGAAAAAATATGTATGGATTGGGATGTTACTAGTTGGATATTACTTCTTTATGCATGCCTTATTCCACGCGTTCTGTCCTGTAGTGATCATGACGGGATTTCCGTGCCCGGGTTGTGGAATGATCCGGGCTGTACTGTTCATGTTGAGTGGCGAAATAAAAAGAGGGATGCAGCTCAATCCAGTTGCTGCAGGGTGGCTTGCTCTGGCTGTCTGGATTTTTATTAAAAGATACTGGCAGGGTAAAAAAATAACCGGCCTGAAACAGACCGGTATCGTTTTAATCATATTTATGATAGTTGTTTATATGTATCGGATGGCGACAGTTTTTCCAGGCAGTGCACCTATGACATTTCGATATGATAATATTCTGGATATGATTCTTCCGGGATATACACAATTCATGACATCCTTATTTTGACCAACGTCCAGATGCACCACAGGGAAGGATCAATCCACTCTGTGTGACCGGAAGTCCTATTTCTTCTGCCTGTGTTGTACCACCATGTTTTTTACCAACTACGGTCTGTATCATATAGGAAAGGACAGCCGGCTGTAATCCAGTTGTATAGGAATTTACTAAAAAAAACGCAGGATCTGGCGAAAGCAATTTGGCAGCCAGTTCAATAAATGGATAAATGGAATCTTCGATCTTCCAGATTTCGCCTTTGGGACCGCGTCCATAAGAAGGCGGGTCCATTATAATTCCATCATAGGTATTGCCTCTGCGGATCTCGCGTTCTACAAATTTTACACAGTCATCAACAAGCCATCTGATTGGTGCAGACTCCAGATCTGAAGAAACAGCATTTTCTTTTGCCCAGTTCACCATACCTTTTGAAGCATCGACATGTGTAACGGAAGCACCGGCTTTGGCAGCAGCAAGCGTTGCGCCTCCGGTATAAGCAAAAAGATTAAGAACTTTTAATGGTCTCGAAGAACTTCTTATTATAGAAGAGAACCAATCCCAGTTAACAGCCTGTTCGGGGAATAGTCCCGTATGTTTGAAACTAAATGGTTTCAGGTTAAAAGTAAGATCACGATACCGAATGCTCCATTCTTTTGGCAGATTGATGAATTCCCATTCGCCGCCGCCCTGTGCACTTCGGTGGTAATGTGCATTTTTCTTTTTCCAGCCTGCGTGTTCATGAGCAGTGTTCCATATGACCTGGGGATCAGGTCTTACCAAAATATAGTTTCCCCAGCGCTCAAGCTTTTCGCCAGCGGAGGTATCTAAAACTTCATAATCTTTCCATTGATCGGCTATCCACATTTCTTTGACTCCTTTAATTCATAATAAAAATTATTATAGCATATATTTTATAAAGTGGATATAATACTTCATGAGGGAATAGCTGGAAACATCACGATTTAAATCACTGGAAAGAAGTAAAATGACACTTTTGGATTGTACTAAAAAAAATACAATAATTATTAAAAAATACTTGAAAGATGGAATAAACTCATGTATACTAACTAGTGCTGTGGCATGATAGCGTTGAAGCGAGAGGTTGCTGCCAAGATATGGCAGGTTTTCCGCGGAGCGAATGTCAAGAGCCGAATGGCTCGAAGAAACTGGCGACAAGTCACTGTACAGAAACTTAAAGTCTACTAAATGAAGTAGAAACGACGTGTGGGTAGAAATGCGACACACACGGGAGAGTGTACAGTCACCGCTTGTCGTACTTATTATGAAAGTGCGAAAAGGAGGCGACTTTTTTTATGGCAACAAGTCAAGTAATGAGAATCACACTGAAAGCTTATGATCATCAGTTGGTTGATGCATCTGCCAAAAAAATCATCGAAACAGTCAAGAAAAATGGATCACAGGTAAGCGGACCGGTTCCACTTCCAACTAAAAGGGAAGTAGTAACAATCTTAAGAGCGGTTCACAAATACAAAGATTCCAGAGAGCAGTTCGAACAGAGAACTCACAAAAGACTGATCGATATCATCATGCCTACACCTAAGACAGTCGATGCATTGCAGAGACTCGAGATGCCAGCTGGTGTATACATTGATATCAAAATGAAGAACAAATAAGACCTCTACTTAGTATATATGAATGGTGAATGCTATTCCGCTATGTAGAACAAACAGGAGGCTAAGAGATGAAGAGAGCAATATTGGCAACAAAAGTCGGAATGACTCAAATCTTCAATGAAGATGGTTCACTGGTTCCAGTAACTGTACTTCAGGCAGGACCATGTGTGGTAACACAGGTAAAAACAGTTGAAAATGATGGATATGATGCTGTTCAGGTTGGTTTTGTAGATAAGAAAGAAAGAATCGTTAACAAAGATGCTGCTGGAAAGAAAGAAGTCATCCACAGACATGGTGTTAACAAAGCGCAGAAAGGCCACTTTACAAAAGCTGGCGTTACTAGCAAAAGATATGTAAGAGAATTCAGATTCGAGAATGCATCGGAATATGCACCTGCTCAGGAAATTAAGGCAGATATGTTTGAAGCTGGCGATAGAATCGACGTTTCAGCAACTTCTAAAGGAAAAGGATTCCAGGGCGCAATCAAGAGACATAACCAGTCCAGAGGACCTATGGCTCACGGTTCCAAATTCCACCGTCATCAGGGTTCTAACGGTGCTTGTTCATCACCAAGCCGTGTATTCAAAGGAAAAGGAATGCCGGGACATATGGGATGCAAGAAAGTTACGATCCAGAACCTTACGGTAGTAAGAGTTGATGCAGAGAAGAACTTAATTTTAGTTAAAGGTGCAGTACCAGGACCTAAAAAAGCTTTAGTCACAATCAAAGAAACCACTAAGGTTGAAGCTTAATTTAGGATGAAAGGAGGACCATTCAGATGGCAAAAGTATCTGTTTATAATATGGAAGGCAAAGAAGTTGAAACAATCGACTTAAGCGATGCTGTATTTGGCGTTGAAGTAAATGAACACTTAGTACACATGGCAGTTGTTCTTCAACTTGCAAATAACCGTCAGGGAACACAGAAAGCAAAAACACGTTCTGAAGTATCAGGCGGCGGAAGAAAACCATGGAGACAAAAAGGAACCGGTCATGCTAGACAGGGTTCAACAAGATCACCACAGTGGACAGGAGGCGGTGTAGTATTCGCTCCAGTTCCAAGAGATTACTCTTTCAAGTTAAATAAGAAAGAAAAGAGAATCGCTCTGAAATCAGCACTTACAAGTAAACTACAGGCGAACAAACTGATCGTTGTAGATGAACTTAAAATGGATGAGATCAAAACAAAGAGATTCCAGGAAGTTTTAAACAACTTAAAAATCAGCAGAAAAGCACTTGTTGTATTGAATGACAATGATGAAAAAGTTGTTTTATCTGCAAGAAACATTCCTTCAGTTAAGACAGCACTTACAAATACCATTAACGTTTATGATATCATGAACGCTGGTACAGTAATCCTTACTAAGGAAGCTGCACACAAAATCGAGGAGGTGTACGCATAATGGCTGATATTAAATACTATGACGTGATCCTCAAACCAGTTGTTACTGAAAAAAGTATGGCTGGCATGGGCGAAAAGAAATATACTTTCCTTGTTCATACTGAAGCAAATAAAACTATGATTAAGGAAGCTGTTGAAAAAATGTTCGCAGGAACAAAAGTGAAAAGCGTAAACACAATGAACTTAGATGGTAAGAACAAAAGACGTGGAGCTGTAACAGGCAAAACATCTAAAACCAAAAAAGCAATTGTTCAGCTTACAGCAGACAGCAAAGATATCGAGATCTTTACAGGACTGTAAGAAGCAGATCCTGGGCATCCGGAATGATGCATATTATACGCAGAAAAGCGTGACAATAAACTGGTTTCCAATTGGGAAACTGAATTGAAAGGAGATATAATCATGGGAATTAAGAGTTATAACCCATATACACCTTCCAGAAGAAATATGACCGGTTCTGATTTTGCTGAAATCACAAAAGATACACCAGAAAAATCACTTTGTTCATCACTGAAAAAAAATGCAGGTCGTAATAATCAGGGAAAAATCACAGTTAGACACCGCGGTGGCGGATCAAGAAGAAAATACAGAGATGTTGACTTCAAAAGAAATAGCAAAGATGGCGTTGTTGCAACAGTTGTTGGTATCGAATACGATCCTAACAGAACAGCAAACATTGCACTGATCTGCTATGCTGATGGTGAAAAATCATACATTCTTGCTCCAGAAGGACTTACAGATGGAATGAAAGTAATGAATGGACCAGCAGCAGAAGTAAGAGTAGGTAACTGCCTTCCATTATCAGAAATTCCTGTAGGTACACAGGTTCACAATATTGAATTATATCCTGGAAAAGGCGGACAGCTTGTTCGTTCAGCAGGAAACAGCGCACAGTTAATGGCGAAAGAAGGAAAATACGCAACACTCAGACTGCCATCAGGCGAAATGAGAATGGTGCCTATTATCTGCAGAGCATCAATCGGTGTTGTTGGAAATGGTGACCACAGCCTTATCAAAATAGGTAAAGCAGGACGTAAACGTCACATGGGTATCAGACCTACAGTTCGTGGTTCTGTTATGAACCCTAATGACCATCCACACGGTGGTGGTGAAGGAAGAACCGGAATCGGTCGTCCAGGACCATCTACTCCATGGGGCAAACCTGCACTTGGCTTAAAGACCCGTAAGAAAAAGAAACAGTCTAATAAAATGATTGTAAGAAGAAGAGACGGAAGAGCTATTAAATAGTTGATAAGGAGGAACAACAATGGCTAGATCATTGAAAAAAGGACCATTCGCAGACGCAAGCTTATTGAAAAAAGTAGACGCTATGAATGCAGCAGGCGGAAAACAGGTTATTAAGACCTGGTCACGCCGTTCAACAATATTCCCATCTTTTGTCGGTCACACAATTGCTGTACATGACGGAAGAAAACATGTGCCTGTATATGTAACAGAAGACATGGTAGGACATAAACTGGGAGAATTTGTAGCAACCAGAACATATCGTGGACATGGAAAAGACGAGAAGAGATCAGGCGTTAGATAATTGATAATTTTGAAAGGAGGTTTCATCCATGGCAAAAGGACATAGATCCCAAATCAAAAGAGAAAGAAATGCGAATAAAGATACCAGACCATCAGCAAAATTATCTTATGCTAGAGTTTCGGTACAGAAAGCATGTTTTGTTTTAGATGCCATCAGAGGCAAGGATGTTAGAACAGCACTCGCTGTTATGGAATACAATCCTAGATACGCTTCAAGCGTAATTAAGAAAGTACTCGAATCAGCAATCGCAAATGCTGAAAACAACAATGGAATGAATGTTGATAAACTTTACGTAGCAGAATGCTACGCAAACAAAGGACCGACAATGAAGAGAGTAAGACCTAGAGCACAGGGTAGAGCTTATAGAATTGAAAAACGAATGAGCCATATCACTGTTGTATTAGATGAAAGATAAGGAGGAAAATTATGGGACAGAAAGTTAATCCTCATGGCTTAAGAGTCGGCGTTATCAAAGAATGGGATTCTAAGTGGTATGCAGAAGCTGATTTTGCTGACTTTTTAGTGGAAGACTACAACATCAGAACATTTCTGAAAAAGAAATTATACAGCGCAGGTGTTTCAAAGATTGAAATCGAAAGAGCAGCTGACAAAGTTAAAGTTATTATTTATACTGCAAAACCAGGTGTTATCATTGGTAAGGGCGGTAATGAAATCGAAGTGACGAAACAGGAACTTCAGAAGCTTACAAATAAAAAAGTACTTGTTGATATCAAAGAAATCAAAAGACCTGACAAAGATGCACAGCTTGTAGCAGAAAATATTGCTTCACAGCTTGAAAATCGTGTTTCTTTCAGAAGAGCTATGAAATCTACAATGAGCAGAACAATGAAAACCGGAGCACTCGGAATCAAAACTGCTGTTGCTGGACGTCTTGGCGGTGCTGATATGGCTCGTACAGAGTTCTACAGCGAAGGAACAATTCCACTTCAGACACTCAGAGCTGATATTGACTATGGATTTGCTGAAGCAGACACAACATATGGTAAATTAGGTGTTAAGGTCTGGATCTACAAAGGCGAAGTTCTTCCTACAAAAGGAAATGCAGAAGGTAGATCATCTTCGAAGGAAGGGAGCGATAAATAATGTTAATGCCAAAAAGAGTTAAACGTCGTAAACAGTTCCGTGGTTCTATGGCGGGTAAAGCACTCAGAGGAAATACAATTGCACACGGTGAATACGGAATTGTCGCTATGGAACCATGCTGGATCAAGTCAAACCAGATCGAAGCAGCCCGTGTTGCTATGACACGTTATATCAAACGTGGTGGTAAAGTCTGGATCAAAATTTTCCCAGATAAACCAGTAACTACAAAACCAGCAGAAACACGTATGGGTTCCGGTAAAGGAACTTTAGAATTTTGGGTAGCAGTTGTGAAACCAGGACGCGTAATGTTCGAAATCGCAGGAGTTCCAGAAGAAGTTGCAAGAGAAGCATTACGTCTTGCTATGCATAAGCTTCCATGTAAATGTAAAATTGTTTCTAAAGCGGACTTGGAAGGCGGTGTGTCAAATGAAAACTAATAAATATGTAGAAGATTTAAAAGCAAAATCAGCTGCAGAGTTAGCTGGCGAATTGGTAGCCGCTAAAAAAGAACTTTTCAATTTGAGATTCCAGAATGCAACAAATCAGTTGGATAACACGAACAGAATTAAGGAAGTAAGAAAAAATATTGCCAGAATTCAAACAGTGATCACTGAGAAAACCAAAGTTGCAGAATAATTCTCAGAAGAAAGGAGCATGAATCGTGGAAGAAAGAAATCTAAGAAAAACACGTACTGGAAAAGTTACCAGTAATAAAATGCAAAAAACAATCGTTGTTGCAGTAGAAGATCACGTAAAACATCCTCTGTACGGCAAGATTGTTAAAAGAACATATACATTAAAAGCTCATGACGAGAACAATGAATGCAATATTGGTGATACTGTTAAAGTCATGGAAACAAGACCATTGTCAAAAGACAAAAGATGGAGACTTGTAGAAATAATTGAAAAAGCGAAATAGTCATAAACTCGTTAAGTTCGGGTATGAATATGAATTGGAAGGAGAATTAGCATGATACAACAAGAAAGCAGACTTGCGGTAGCTGATAATACCGGTGCAAAAGAATTACTCTGCATCAGAGTTATGGGTGGTTCCACAAGAAGATATGCCAATATTGGTGATATTATTGTTGCTAGCGTTAAAGATGCAACACCAGGTGGCGTTGTAAAAAAAGGCGATGTAGTAAAAGCCGTAGTTGTACGTACTGTTAAAGGCGCTCGTCGTAAAGACGGTTCTTATATTAAATTTGACGAAAATGCAGCTGTCATCATTAAAGATGACAAAACTCCGAAAGGAACCCGTATTTTCGGACCAGTAGCAAGAGAGCTTCGTGAAAAACAATTTATGAAAATTGTTTCTCTGGCTCCCGAAGTATTATAGGAGGTGCCATATGTCAACTATGAAAATCAAAAAAGGTGATACTGTAAAAGTGATCGCTGGAAAAGATAAAGACAAAGAGGGCAAAGTAATTTCTGTAGATCAGAAAAAATCTAAAGTCCTTGTTGAAGGTGTGAACATGATTACAAAACACACAAAACCATCTGCTTCAAATCAGAATGGTGGAATCGTAACAAAAGAAGCTCCAATCGATCTTTCTAATGTTATGTATCTTCACAAAGGTAAAATAACAAGAATCGGTTTCAAAATCGAAAAAGATAAAAAAGTCCGTTTTGCAAAAGCAACAGGCGATGTTATCGATTAATCTAAGAGAGGAGGTCTATAAAGTTGAGTAGACTTAAAGATATGTATAAAGACGAGATCGTAGGCGCTATGATCAAAAAGTTCGGATATAAAAATATCATGGAAGTACCAAAGCTTGAAAAGATCGTAATTAATATGGGCGTTGGCGAAGCAAAAGACAATGCGAAAGTATTGGAATTAGCTGCAAAAGATATGGAAACAATTACCGGACAGAAAGCAGTACTTACAAAAGCAAAAAATTCAGTTGCCAATTTCAAACTCAGAGAAGGTATGGCAATCGGATGTAAGACCACACTCCGCGGCGAAATTATGTATGAATTTCTTGACCGTTTAATCAACCTTTCATTACCACGTGTACGTGACTTCAGAGGAACAAATCCTAACGCTTTTGACGGCAGAGGAAACTATGCACTTGGTGTTAAAGAACAGCTTATCTTCCCGGAAATCGAATATGATAAAGTTGATAAAGTCAGAGGTATGGACATCATTTTCGTTACAACAGCGAAAACAGATGAAGAAGCACGCGAATTATTAACATTATTCAATATGCCGTTTGCAAAATAGAAGGAGGTAAATTCATGGCTAAAACAGCGATGAAAGTAAAACAGCAGCGTAAACAGAAATTCTCAACAAGAGAATATAATCGTTGCAGAATATGTGGTCGTCCACATGCTTACTTAAGAAAGTACGGAATCTGCAGAATTTGCTTCCGTGAATTAGCATATAAAGGACAGATCCCAGGCGTTAAGAAAGCTAGCTGGTAAAATTTTGGAAGGAGGCAACCTAAATGACAATGAGTGATCCTATTGCAGATATGCTTACAAGAATCCGTAATGCAAATACTGCGAAACATGATACAGTAGATATTCCTGCATCAAAAATGAAACTTGCCATTGCAAGTATTCTTTTAGATGAAGGATATATTAAAAAATATGATATAATCGAAGATGGTGCTTTTAATACGATCCGTATCGCTTTAAAATACGGTGCTGATAAAAATGATAAAATCATTACAGGACTTAAAAGAATTTCCAAACCAGGACTTCGTGTATATGCAAACAAAGAAGAGCTGCCTACAGTTCTTGGTGGACTTGGTATTGCAATTATCTCTACAAACCAGGGTGTTATTACTGACAGAGAAGCAAGAAAACTTAACGTAGGTGGAGAAGTTCTTGCATTTGTATGGTAATCATTACAAACCGATAACATATAACTTTGAACCAATATGGTTCAAAATGTAAAATATTACAGGAGGTACGGGCATGTCACGTATAGGAAGAATGCCAATCGCGATTCCTGCAGGCGTAACTGTAGAAATTGCAGAAAATAATAAAGTGACTGTAAAAGGTCCTAAGGGAACATTGGAAAGAGTGTTACCTTCAGAAATGGAAATCAAGGTTGAAGGCGCTGAACTTACAGTATCCAGACCAAATGATTTAAAAAGAATGAAATCACTTCATGGTCTGACCAGAACACTGATCAACAATATGGTAGTTGGTGTTACAGATGGTTATCAGAAGAAACTTGAAGTAAACGGTGTTGGTTACAGAGCAGCAAAAGCTGGTAGTGTACTCACATTATCACTGGGATATTCACACCCGGTTGAAATGACTGATCCAGAAGGTATTGAAACAGTTCTTGAAGGACAGAACATCATTTTTGTTAAAGGTATTGATAAAGAAAAAGTTGGCCAATTCGCAGCTGAAATCAGAGATAAGAGAAGACCTGAGCCTTACAAAGGAAAAGGTATTAAATATGCTGATGAAGTGATCAGACGTAAAGTTGGTAAGACTGGTAAGAAATAGATAAGGAGAGTTGAAAATGGTTAATAAAGAATCAAGACAAAAAGTTCGTGTAAAAAAACACATGAAGATACGTAACCGTTTCAGTGGAACAACTGAAAGACCACGTCTCGCTGTGTTTAGAAGTAATAATCATATGTATGCTCAAATTATCGACGATACAGTTGGAAAAACTTTAGTAGCTGCTTCCACTCTTGAAAAAGAAGTGAAAGCTGAACTTGAGAAAACTAACAACGTTGATGCAGCAGCATACTTAGGTACTGTTATTGCAAAAAGAGCTCTGGAAAAAGGAATCAGTACTGTTGTTTTTGACAGAGGCGGCTTTATATATCAGGGTAAAATAGCAGCATTAGCTGAGGCAGCCAGAGAAGCTGGCTTAGAATTCTAGAAAAGGAGGAGAAAATCACATGAAACGTACAATCATTGATGCCAGTAATCTGGAATTAACGGAAAAAGTAGTTTCCATCAAACGTGTTACAAAGGTTGTAAAAGGTGGTCGTAACTTCCGATTCACAGCATTAGTAGTAGTAGGAGACGGCAACGGACATGTAGGTGCCGGACTTGGCAAAGCAACTGAAATTCCTGAAGCAATTCGCAAAGGAAAAGAAGATGCAATGAAAAAATTAATTAAAGTTCCAATGAACCAGGATAACAGTATTACACATGACTTCCTTGGCAATTTTGGAAGCTCAACAGTATTACTTAAGAAAGCTCCAGAAGGAACAGGCGTTATCGCAGGCGGACCTGCACGTAGCGTTTGTGAATTGGCCGGAATTAAAAATATCCGTACCAAATCTCTTGGATCGAACAATAAACAAAATGTAGTACTTGCCACAATCGAAGGATTAAGTCAGTTAAAAACTCCTGAAGAAGTAGCTAGGAAACGTGGTAAATCCGTTGACGAGATTTTAGGCTAAGGAGGGAACTGGAAATGGCAGAAAATCAAAAGATGTTAAAGATCACATTAGTGAAATCCACAATCGGAGCAATTCCAAAGCATAAGCTTACAGTTGCTGCGTTAGGGCTTAAAAAACTTAACAAGACTGTAGTGCTGCCTGATAACGAAGCTACAAGAGGCATGGTTAAACAGGTTTGTCACTTAGTTAAGGTAGAAGAAGCATAACAATAAGATAAGGAGGTGCCAGCATGGAATTATCAAATTTACAACCTGCAGAAGGTTCCAAACACAGTGATAATTTTAGAAGAGGCCGTGGACATGGTTCGGGAAATGGTAAAACAGCCGGAAAAGGTCATAAGGGACAGAAAGCTCGTTCAGGAGCACCCAGAATAGGCTTTGAAGGCGGTCAGATGCCTTTATACAGACGTATTCCTAAAAGAGGATTTACGAATAGAAATACAAAAGAAATTATTGGTATTAATTTGAGCGCTCTTGAAGTGTTTGAAAACGGAAGTTCAGTAAGTGTAGATACATTGATCGAAAAAGGGATTGTTAGAAATCCAAGAGACGGTGTGAAGATCCTTGGAAACGGAGAATTTACCAAGAAACTTACGGTTCAGGCAAATGCCTTTAGTGCATCAGCAAAAGAAAAAATCGAAGCTCTTGGTGGAACAGCAGAGGTGATCTAATGCTCAAAACATTGAAAAGCGCGTTTAAAATCAAAGAGATTCGAAATGGTATACTGTTTACACTTGCAATGTTAGTTGTGATCCGCTTAGGATCACAGCTCCCTGTACCGGGAGTTGACAGAGATTACTTCTCAAATTGGTTTGCATCTCAAACAGGCGATTCATTCAGCTTTTTTGATGCTTTTACGGGTGGCTCATTCTTAAATATGTCTGTACTTGCGTTAAATATTACGCCGTACATTACTTCTTCCATTATTATTCAGCTTCTTACAATTGCGATTCCTAAATTGGAAGAGATGCAGAAAGATGGAGAAAGTGGAAGAAAAAAATTAGTTGCAATTACGCGTTACGTAACTGTTGGACTGGCACTGTTAGAATCCGGAGCAATGGCGATCGGATTTGGAAGACAGGGGCTGCTTGACGATTACAATGCGCTCAATGTGATTATGACTATGGCAGCACTGACCGCAGGAAGTACATTCTTAATGTGGATCGGTGAACGTATTACTGAAAAAGGTATTGGAAACGGTATTTCAATCGTACTTGTTATCAATATTATTTCAAGACTTCCAAATGACTTATTTGCTCTTTATGAGCAGTTCATAAAAGGAAAATCAATCGCACTTGGTGTGGTTGCAGCTGTAATTATTATTGCCATCATGCTGGCTATGGTTATCATTGTAATCGTCTTAAATGGTGGTGTAAGAAAAATTCCTGTTCAGTATGCACAGAAAGTGCAGGGAAGAAAACTTGTTGGCGGACAGTCATCCAGTATTCCGTTAAAGGTCAATACTGCGGGTGTTATCCCCATTATCTTTGCTTCTTCTATATTACAGTTCCCGATTATCATAGCATCACTTGCAGGCTATCAGGGAACAGGTGTATGGGCTGAAATTTTAAAAGGGTTGAATTCAGGCAACTGGTGCAATCCAAGTTCTCCGATCTATTCAATCGGACTTCTGGTATATGTTGTCATGGTCGTATTTTTCGCTTATTTCTATACATCCATTACGTTCAATCCTTTGGAGATAGCAAATAATATGAAAAAACAGGGTGGATTTATCCCTGGAATACGTCCTGGTAAACCAACCAGTGACTATCTCACAAAAATTTTAAATTATATCATTTTTATTGGTGCGATGGGCCTTGTGATCGTTGCAATTATTCCGTATTTCTTTAATGGAGTATTTAATGCTTCCATATCATTTGGTGGTACCAGTCTCATAATTATCGTGAGCGTTATTCTTGAAACAATTAAACAGATTGAATCAAAAATGCTTGTTCGTAATTATAAAGGATTTTTAAATGACTAATAATAGATGCGGGGCAGAACTTAGGTTTTGTCCCAGTCTATCATGTTGTAAGACATGTAAAATGTGGATGGTGACATGCTGAACAAAAATTGTGTTCAGATTATGATTGATTGTGTGCTCAAAGCATACAGATGGGAATAAAAATGAAAATTATTATGTTAGGTGCTCCAGGAGCGGGTAAAGGAACACAGGCTAAAATGATAGCTGACAAATATAATGTTCCTCATATTTCTACAGGCGATATTTTCAGAGCAAACATTAAAAATGGTACGGAGCTTGGCTTAGAAGCTAAAAAGTATATGGATCAGGGAATGCTTGTACCGGATGAGCTGACAGTCAAAATACTGTTAGACAGAGTGTCTCAGGCAGACTGTGGTAATGGTTATGTACTTGATGGATTTCCAAGAACCATCCCACAGGCAGAAGTGTTAGAGAATGCATTAAATGAGATCAATGATCATATAGATTATGCGATCGATGTGAATGTACCTGACGAAAATATTGTACGCAGAATGTCCGGTAGACGTGCTTGTTTGTCATGCGGAGCAACATTTCATATTGTGCATGTTCCACCTAAAGCAGAGGGAATATGCGATAGATGCGGTAAAGAACTGATATTACGTGATGACGACAGACCTGAAACGGTTGAAAAACGTCTTGCTGTATATCATGAACAGACCCAGCCACTGATTGACTTTTATTCTGTCAAAGGAATATTAAGAACAGTTGATGGAACGGTCGATATGATGGATGTATTTGAAGAGATCACAAAGATCTTAGGAGAAATGGCGTAATGGCTGTATCGATTAAATCTGCCAGAGAAATAGAGCTGATGCGGGAATCAGGGAAGATTCTTGCTAAAGTTCATGACGAATTAGGCAAAGCAATAACTCCAGGGATATCAACCAAGGAAATTGATATTTTAGGAGATAAATTAATTAGAAGCTATGGGTGTATTCCTAATTTTTTGCACTATAATGGTTATCCGGCATCTGTTTGTGTTTCGGTTAATGATGAAGTGGTGCATGGAATACCAAATCATCACAGAATTCTGCAGGAAGGCGATATTGTCAGTCTGGATGCAGGACTGATTTATCAGGGATATCATTCAGATGCAGCAAGAACTTACGGTGTTGGCAGTATCAGTAAGGAAGCGCAGGCACTGATCGATGTTACCAGACAGAGTTTTTTTGAGGGTATCAAAAAAGCCAGGGCAGGAAATTATCTTTATGATATTTCCAATGCAATAGATGAATATGTTTCAGCTTTTGGATATGGTATCGTAAGAGATCTTGTTGGTCATGGAATAGGAACAAAACTGCATGAAGATCCGCAGATTCCAAATTTCAGACAAAAGAGAAAAGGAATCAGATTGCAGGCAGGCATGACGCTGGCGATCGAACCTATGATCAACATAGGGAGAGCTGATGTGGAATGGCTCGATGATGACTGGACAGTCGTAACAGAAGATGGTTCACTGTCTGCACATTATGAGAATACTGTTCTGATAACAGATGGAGATCCACAGATCCTTACTACGCTTTAACAGGAGGAAACAGGATGATCGGAACACTGGTAAAATCAAAGGCTGGACATGACAAAGGGACTATATATATTGTAATCAGTGAAGATGAAAAGAATGTATATGTTTCAGATGGCCGTTTAAAATCAGTAGAACTGCCCAAAAAGAAAAACATAAGGCACATACAGCCGATAAAAAAAGGTCGTAGTGATGAATTAGTAAATAAATTGTTGCAACAAATGCCAGTCCGTGATGAAGAGATTAAAAGAATCATTAAGCTCTATCAGAATGGGAATTGATTTAGGAGGTAAACAATGTCAAAAACCGATGTGATTGAAATTGAAGGAATCGTAGTAGAAAAACTACCAAATACAATGTTCCAGGTAGAACTGGAAAATGGACATAGAGTGCTTGCACATATCAGTGGCAAGCTCAGACAGAACTTCATCCGTATTTTACCGGGTGATAAAGTAACTCTTGAGTTATCACCATATGACCTTAGCAAAGGAAGAATCATATGGAGAGATAAATAGAAAGCGTTATGATGCTTTCGATACTGTGAGTTGAGATTAACCCAAATAAAAGACGCGCTCAACACTTGCAAAAGAAAAAACAGTATGGTATAATGTAAAACGGTCTTTTTTGAAAGGAGGGTTTAACGTGAAAGTTAGATCATCAGTAAAACCAATTTGCGAAAAATGCAAAATCATTAAGAGAAAAGGGAAAATCAGAGTAATCTGTGACAACCCAAAACACAAACAAAGACAGGGATAATTCGAACATTTTATCATGAAACAAGTGTGGTCCATACTTGTTTCATTGTGATGTGCGGCTGAGTGTCAGGATCCGTCAATTCTGGCACGAGAGTACAAAATATAATATTACGTAGATTTCTACGAGATATTACTTTTTGATACCGAGAAGTTCGAAGTATCGGAAAAACCAGGTCATTACCTGGTCGGATGTCTGTTTGTCATCCCAATCAATTAGTAACATGTTAAACAGTAGGTCAAATGACCTACGAGACAGGAAAATGGAGGAATATTTACATGGCTCGTATCGCTGGTGTAGACTTACCAAGAGAAAAACGTGTAGAAATCGGATTAACTTATATCTATGGAATAGGTAGAGTTACATCTAACAAAATTTTAGTGAAGGCAAATGTTAGCCCTGACACACGTGTCAGAGACTTGACTGATGAAGAAGTTAAAAGAATCGGTGAAGCAATCACTGCAACAGCAGTCGTAGAAGGTGATTTAAGAAGAGAAGTTGCTCTTAATATCAAGAGATTACAGGAAATCGGATGCTATCGTGGAATCCGTCATAGAAAAGGACTTCCGGTTCGTGGTCAGAAAACAAAGACCAATGCCAGAACAAGAAAAGGTCCTAAGAGAACAGTTGCTAACAAAAAGAAATAAGATATATTTGATTATGAAGAAAGTAGGTTAGTTTAAATGGCTAAAGCAGTTGCAAAAAAAGTAACAAAAAAGCGTATAAAGAAAAACGTTGAACGCGGACAGGCACATATCCAGTCATCTTTTAACAATACAATCGTTACATTGACTGATACAGAAGGAAATGCTCTTAGTTGGGCAAGTGCTGGTGGTCTTGGTTTTAGAGGTTCAAAGAAATCTACTCCTTATGCAGCACAGATGGCTGCAGAAACAGCTACAAAAGCAGCACTGATCCATGGATTAAAGACTGTTGATGTTATGGTAAAAGGACCTGGTTCAGGAAGAGAAGCTGCAATCCGTGCTCTTCAGGCTTGTGGTCTTGAAGTAACAAGCATCAGGGACGTAACACCGGTACCTCACAACGGATGTCGTCCACCAAAACGTAGAAGAGTTTAATTAGGAGGAAAAATAAATGGCAGTAAATAGAGTTCCCGTACTGAAAAGATGCAGATCACTTGGTTTAGAGCCTGCATATTTAGGATATGATAAGAAGTCTAACAGAACTTCAAAAAGAGCCGGCAAAAAGATGAGTGAGTATGGTCTTCAGTTAAGAGAAAAACAGAAAGCAAAATTCATTTACGGTGTACTTGAAAAACCTTTTAGAAATTACTATGAAAAATCTGACAGGATGAAAGGCATGACTGGTGAAAACCTTATGATCATGCTTGAAACCAGACTTGATAATGTAATTTTCAGATTAGGATTTGCAAGAACAAGAAGAGAAGCTAGACAGGTTGTTGGACATAAACATGTTTTAGTGAATGGAAAACAGGTTAATATTCCTTCATACTTGATCTCTGCTGGAGACGTAATTGAAATCAGAGAGAAGTCAAAAGGATTACAGAGATATAAAGATGTAGCTGACGTAACTGCTGGAAGACTAGTTCCAGAATGGTTAGAAGCTGACATGGAAGCATGGAAAGGAACTGTGAAACACCTTCCTTCAAGAGAAGTAATAGATGTTCCAGTTGATGAAATGCTTATCGTCGAGTTGTATTCAAAATAATCAGATCATTTAAAATAGTCAGAACTGCCAAAGCGGTGGTTCTGGCATTTGAATTATTATAAAGGAGGGTATTGTCAGTGTTTGATTTTGAAAGACCCAATATTGAGGTTACTGAAATCTCTGAAGATAAGAAATATGGCAAGTTTGTTGTAGAACCTTTAGAGAGAGGCTATGGAATCACATTAGGTAATTCATTAAGAAGAATCATGCTTTCATCATTGCCTGGTTGTGCAGTAAGTCAGGTTAAAATTGAAGGCGTGTTACACGAATTCAGTTCTATTCCTGGCGTAAAAGAGGATGTAACTGAGATCATAGCTAATATCAAAAGCCTGGCTATCCGAAACAACAGTGAGACAAATGAACCGAAGACAGCATATATTGAGTTTGAGGGAGAGGGCGTTGTAAGAGCGTCAGACATTCAAGTCGATCAAGACATTGAAATACTGAATCCTGATCTGGTTATAGCTACTGTAAGCGGTAAAAGCAGTAAACTCTATATGGAGCTTACAATCACAAGAGGCAGAGGTTATGTAAGTGCTGAAAAGAATAAAAGTGATGAGCTTCCAATCGGAGTAATTGCTATAGACTCAATTTATACACCAGTTGAGAGAGTGAACATGGCTGTGGAGAACACACGTGTTGGTCAGATCACGGACTATGATAAACTCACACTGGACGTTTATACAAACGGAACATTTGTTGCATCTGAAGCAGTTAGCCTTGCAGCAAAAGTATTAAGTGAACATTTAAGTCTCTTCATTGATCTTTCTGAGAATGCAAAAACAGCAGAAATCATGATTGAAAAAGAAGATGATGAAAAAGAAAAAGTTCTTGAAATGAGTATTGATGAGCTCGAACTTTCAGTTCGTTCATACAACTGTCTGAAACGTGCAGGAATCAATACTGTAGAAGAACTTACAAACAGAACTTCTGAAGATATGATGAAAGTTCGTAACCTTGGTAGAAAATCACTTGAAGAAGTGCTTGCAAAACTGAAGGAATTAGGACTTGAACTGAATCCATCAGAAGAATAAAACAGATCATGATGTCGTGGCGCCGGTAAGTCTACAGAGCACGAAGCCACGTAACTCATAAATGGAACAATTAAACAGCTATTCGGTAAGTAAGTCCAAAGAGCGTGGCCGGATGGATCCATAACGGAGGAATTTTAAAATGGCAGGATATAGAAAATTAAGCAGAACAGCTAGTCAGAGAAAAGCATTACTCAGAGGACAGGTAACAAGCTTTTTATACAATGGTAAAATGATCACAACTGAATCCAAAGCAAAAGAAGTTCAGAAAATCGCTGAAGGACTTATCGCAATGGCAGTAAAAGAAAAAGATAATTTTGAAGTTGTTAAAGTAAAAGCTAAAGTTGCAAGAAAAGATAAAGATGGTAAAAGAGTCAAAGAAGTTGTAAATGGTAAGAAAGTAACTGTTTATGATGAAGTTGAAAAAGAGATCAAAAAAGATCTTCCATCCAGAGTACATGCAAGAAGACAGATGATGAAAGTATTATATTCCGTTACAGAAGTACCTTCAACAAATGCAGGCAAAAAGAAAAACACAAAAGAAGTTGATCTTGTTGCTAAATTATTTGATGAAGTAGCACCAAAATACGTAAGCAGAAAAGGTGGTTACACCAGAATCGTTAAGATCGGCCTTCGTAAAGGTGATGCAGCAATGGAAGTTTTACTTGAGTTAGTATAAGAACAAATAAGACAGGGGATATGATTCTTGAATCATATCCTCTTTTCTAATTTCATGATGATTTTTGAAAATGCTGATAATCTTTTAATGTGTTCCAACTCCCACCCCATGTAAATCCATGAGAAACAAAGAGCTGATAACATAGATCGGATTCGCTGATTTTATGAGGAAAATCTAAACTTCTGTCAGCATAGATTTCACTGCCAATGGGTGTGATTCTTATTTCCCCATTCGGATAGGTAACATACGGATTGTAAACAGGGTTAATGTCAATAGCGAGACCAAGTGCATGTTTGGAGAGCTTTTTACTTCCTTCGACTACCCGGTAGTTGAAACAGGATGTATTGTTATCTGCACAGGATAGATCATCATCAGCCTGATACTCGTCGATCAGTCTTATTTTCTCAATTGGATAAGCTGCAAGATATAATTCGTAAAATATTTCCAACAGATCATCTGCGATTAATTTACTGCAGATCAGTTCACCGGTTTCTGTCGTTCCTTCAAAATTAATGTATTTAACAGATAGGTATCTTAAATCCTCATAAGGAACAGTACAGTCAGCTTTATACGAAAG
>JAQVCQ010000033.1:0-4882 GCA_028689715.1 Lachnospiraceae bacterium | reverse complement strand
ACAGCTTCAGTTTCGTTAACAGACAAAGAACGGTTTTCTGACACATTTTTATTGTTTAATTCAGAAATAGGATCAGATAAAACGTTATGATCAGATACAGGCGGATCCTCTGAGTCAGATAAAGTTTGATCGGAACGAAATGTCATATAAATAAACAGAATAAGTACAATGAGTGGTAATGAACAAAAAAGTATAAAGGTATAATTTTTTGTTTTTTTTCGTTTCATAATATTCTCCCAAAATCGGCATACTTTATTTTTAAAAATTATGTCATGAAATAGAGATTAGTGCAAGCAAGAAAAGTTACTGATAGGACAGGAGAGCAGTGCAGCTGTATATGAGAGAATTTGCAGAACCTGAAAGTGTAAAGAGGCAGAAAGATTCTTGTATTTAAGAGATGAATCTAGTACAATAAGGTTCAGACGAATTGTCAACAAAAATGAAATATCTGATAACAAAAGATAGGAAAATATATGGGCATTATTAAAACAAGTAAATTAATATTTGAATATATCAGACGTGATGAAGATGGGAATGTTGAAGGAATTACAAGAGCAATCGACAATGTTGATCTGGATATTCAGCAGGGTGACTTTATTGCGATCCTTGGTCATAATGGGTCTGGCAAGTCAACACTTGCAAAACATATCAATGCGATATTATACCCAACAGAAGGAACCGTATGGGTGGATGGAAAAGATACCTCTGTAGAAGAAAATATCTGGGATATCAGACAGAAGGCAGGTATGGTGTTTCAGAATCCGGATAACCAGATCATTGGACAGCTTGTTGAAGAGGATGTTGGATTCGGACCGGAGAATATGGGGGTTCCTACAAAGGAAATACGGGAGCGTGTTGAAGAAAGTCTGAAAGCAGTTGGGATGTACGAGTATAGAAAACATTCACCAAACAGACTATCAGGAGGGCAAAAACAGCGAATCTCAATAGCGGGAGTCATCGCAATGCACCCTAAATGCATTATCATGGATGAACCTACTGCAATGCTTGATCCAAACGGAAGAAAAGAAGTGATCAGAGCAGCACGTGCGTTACATGAAGTAGAGGGTGTTACTATCGTACTGATCACACATTATATGGAAGAGGCTGTATTTGCAGACAGAATCATTGTTATGGATGAAGGAAGAATTGAAATGCAAGGCACGCCAAAAGAGATTTTTTCTCAGGTAGAAAAACTGAAAGAATTAAGACTTGATGTTCCTCAGGTCACATTACTAGCACATGAGCTTAAAAAGTCGGGGTTGAAGCTTCCGGACGGCATTCTGACGATAGATGAGTTCCTGTACGAACTGGAAAGAATTACTGGAAAACAAAATACACCAGGTAAAATGGGTATTTTATAACGAACAAAAAAGAGTGGAAAAATATGGCAATATTATTAAATCATGTCAGTTATGTTTATCAGGCAGGGACGGAAATGGCGGTAACTGCTTTAAATGATATAAATTTAAAAATTCCGGATGGTCAGTTTATTGGTCTGATCGGACATACAGGTTCTGGAAAATCTACGCTGGTTCAGCATTTGAACGGGTTGCTCAGACCAACAAAAGGTGCGCTTTATTATGACGGAGAAGAATATTATTCACAAGGGTTCGATTTGAAAAGACTGAGAAGTAAAGTTGGACTTGTATTCCAATATCCTGAGCATCAATTGTTTGAAGCGGATGTGTTCTCGGATGTTTGCTTTGGTCCTACAAACCTTGGACTTGATAGAAAAGAAGTGGAATTAAGAGCATATACGGCATTAAAACAGGTCGGGATCGAGGACGAGTATTTTTATCAGTCACCTTTTGAATTATCTGGAGGTCAGAAAAGAAGAGTAGCCATCGCTGGTGTACTTGCCATGAAACCGGATGTGCTGATCTTAGATGAGCCAACGGCAGGTCTTGATCCAAAAGGCAGAGATGAGATATTGGACCAGATCAAGGCATTGCAAAAGGAGTCGGGAATCACGGTTATTCTTGTCTCACATAGTATGGAAGATGTGGCAAAATATGTGGAGCGAATCATTGTCATGAATAAGGGGGGTGTTCTGTTCGATGATATACCTCAGAAAGTATTTCATGAATATGAAAAACTAGAAGAAATCGGGCTTGCTGCTCCGCAGATCACGTATATTATGAATAGGATCAACAAAGAACTTCTTCCGGTCAGTACTGAAGTTAAAACGATAGAAGAGGCAAAGAACGAAATTTTGAGAGCTATGAGGTTACAGCATGATTAGAGACATTACACTTGGGCAGTATTATCAGACAGAGTCCTGTATTCATAGTCTGGATCCAAGAGTAAAATTACTGGGAACAATACTGTTCATCATTTCTTTATTTTCAATTCGTAATTTTTCAGGATATCTTGTCGCGGCTCTGTTTTTAGCTGTTATTATCAGGCTATCACATGTTCCATTCCGATTTATGGTAAAAGGAATGAGAGCCATACTGTTTTTGTTACTGATTACGGTCGTGTTTAATCTTTTTTTGACACCGGGCGAAACTTTGGTTTCTTTCTGGAAATTTAGAATTACACAGGAAGGACTTAGAACAGCTATCTTTATGGCATTAAGGCTGACATTTCTGATTATTGGATCATCAGTCATGACACTTACTACAACGCCGAACCATTTAACGGATGGTATGGAAAAATTATTAAAACCTTTGCAAAAATTACGTGTACCGGTTCATGAAATTTCCATGATGATGTCGATCGCGCTCCGTTTCATTCCGATCTTACTGGAAGAGACTGATAAGATCATGAAAGCACAGATCGCAAGAGGTGCAGATTTTGAAAGTGGTAATCTGATAAAAAAGGCAAAGAGTCTTGTGCCATTATTAGTCCCGCTGTTTATCTCGGCATTCAGAAGAGCCAATGATCTGGCAATGGCAATGGAAGCCAGATGCTACAGAGGCGGTGAATACAGAACAAAAATGAAACCGCTTGCTTACAAGAAACAGGATGCAGCAGCTTATGTTATCGTAATTTTATATTTGATACTTACAATCTGGATTGGGAGAATACTGCAATTATTATGAAGCGGATATTATTAGAAGTAGCTTATGACGGAACAAACTATCATGGGTGGCAGATCCAGCCAAATGCAAATACAATTGAGAGTGAACTGAATAAAGCGTTATGTCATTTGACTGGTGAAGAAATTCATGTAATCGGAGCCAGTAGGACTGATTCTGGAGTACATGCACTATGCAATCTTGCAGTATTTAACACTACAAGCAGAATTCCGGCTGAAAAATTTTCCTATGCGTTGAATCAAGGACTGCCGGAGGATATCAGGATCCGAAATGCAAGAGAGGTCGAGGCAAACTTTCACCCCAGAAAATGCCATAGCATTAAAACATATCGTTATAGTATTCTGAATACTGCATTTGCAATTCCGACGCAGCGGCACTATTCCTATTTTTATCACTATCCGTTGAATGTTGAGTTGATGGTGCAGGGAGCCAGTTATTTAGAAGGTGAGCATGATTTTATTGCGTTCAGCAATCAGAGGACACAGGCAGAGTCGACGATCAGAACTATCTATAGTATCCAGATCGAAAAAAAACAGGACACGATAGAACTGGTCGTGAAAGGATCTGGATTTTTATATAATATGGTAAGACTGATCGCTGGAACATTAATACAGGTAGGAAGAGGTTACTATCTGCCTGAATATGTCAAAGAAATATTAGAAGGCTGTGAGCGTGGGAAAGCAGGACCTGTCGCACCGGCAAAAGGGCTTACTCTCGTATCCTATGAGTTTGTTTAGAGGGTGTAAGATTGACAAATAGCTTATTTAAAAAGATACGCTTGATAAAAAAGCTACTTTTGTTAAAAAGATGTTGACACACTCGGGTGCGTATAATATAATAATTCAATGTGGCGAAGATGCAGTGGCTCGGACCAAAGCCCCGGAACGGACATGAATGAAGCGCCAGAACAGTAGAAAATTCCAGCTTTTATAAAAGTAGGAATTATAATTTAGAATTGTCATCAGAATTGATTTATGGAGGAAAGACGATGAAAACTTTTATGCCTAATCCATCTACAATTGATAGAAAATGGTATGTAGTTGACGCTACAGGATATACCTTAGGACGTTTAGCTTCAGAAGTAGCAAAAGTGTTAAGAGGAAAAAATAAAGCTATTTTTACACCTCATGCAGATACAGGTGATTATGTAATCGTAATCAACGCTGAAAAAATCGAAGTGACTGGTAAAAAATTAGACCAGAAAATCTACTATCACCATTCAGATTATGTAGGTGGTATGAAAGAAACTACTTTAAGAGAAAAATTAGCTAAGAAACCAGAACAGGTTATCGAACTTGCTGTAAAAGGCATGCTTCCAAAGGGACCATTAGGAAGACAGATGTATACAAAGCTTCACGTATACGCTGGTCCTGAGCACGATCAAGCAGCTCAGAAACCTGAAGTATTAACATTTTAATTAGGAACCGGAAGGAGGATATTACAGTGGCTAAAGCAGCAAAATATTACGGAACTGGTAGAAGAAAAAAATCAATCGCAAGAGTATATTTAGTACCTGGTAAAGGCGATATTAAAGTTAATAAAAGAAGCATCGATGATTATTTCGGATTAGAAACTCTGAAAGTTATCGTTCGTCAGCCATTAGTTGCAACAGAAACAGTTGATAAATATGACGCAATCATTACTGTTCGTGGCGGTGGATATACAGGACAGGCAGGTGCCATCAGACATGGTATCTCTAGAGCTTTATTACAGGCAGATTCAGATTTCCGCCCTGTACTTAAAAAAGCAGGATACTTAACAAGAGATCCAAGAATGAAAGAAAGAAAGAAATACGGACTCAAAGCAGCTCGTAGAGCACCACAGTTTTCAAAGAGATAATA
>JAQVCQ010000136.1 GCA_028689715.1 Lachnospiraceae bacterium | reverse complement strand
TGGGATTCCATTTTAGTCCCTGTAATAGATCATGAGACTGGAGAGGTGATCTGTGTACTTGGACTGGATTATTATGCAGGAATCTGGAGAAAAGAAGCATTAACGCAGACATTATTATCCGTTGCAGTGGTAATGAGTCTGATGGCGGCATATGCAGGATTATGGATGTATTACACGATTAACAGGAAGCTGATTTGGGAAGAAAAAAAACTGCGTATCTCAGAACAGAGAATTTTAAGAAGTGAGAAAAGCAAAGATGTGTTGTTGTCGAATCTCCCGGGGGTAGCATATCGCTGTAATTATGACAGGGAGTGGACAATGCATTATATTTCCGAAGGATGCTTTGAGTTGACAGGCTATCATCCGGATGAACTGATCGATAATAGTCTGAAAAGTTTTAAAGACCTGATTCATCCTGCTTACAGACAGTATTTATGGGATTTATGGCCACAGGCTTTGCTCCAGAACACCAGAATTCAGGCCGAGTACGAGATCATGACTAAAAATGGAGAAATCAAGTGGGTCTATGAACAGGGTGTTGGCATCAGAAATGAAGATGGTGAAATAGAAGCACTCGAAGGTCTCTTGATCGATATTACACAGAGAAAGCAGTATGAGCTGGAATTAAAATATCGAAATGAACACAGTAGTGTCAGTGGACTTTATAACCGCAGGTTCTTTGAGGAAACGATCACACGCGAATTATCCCGGAATTTTGATAGAAAAAGGGCAGTACTGTTGATAAGACTTGGTCAGTTCAATATGGTATATCTTACGCTGGGGTATCAGTTTGGGGAAGAACTGATGAAAGATATATCAATAAAGTTAACAGAACTGTGTACAGAGGATATCATTCTGTTTGATATATCTTTTGACAGTCTGGTTTTCTATGTCAGGGAGTATCGTGACGAAAAAAGCCTGATCACATTGGCAGAAGAAATAACGAGCGTTTTGAATACAGCTCATTCGTCAGGTGTTTTAGGAACGACCATTGGAATCTATGAAATAACAGGCGAGCAGAGCTATGATGAAATTTTAAAAAATGCAACGCTGGCTGCAGAGCATGTGGATGACAATTTCACCAGAAGATATCGTTTTTTTGATAAAGAAATGTCAGATAAGCTGATGCGTGAAGTGATGATACAATATGCACTTGCAGACTATCTTGCAAACACTGATGATGGACGTATGTTCATGCATTATCAGCCGATACTGAAAGCTGGGACGGATCATATTGCAGGGTTTGAGGCATTGGCCAGATTTGAGGATAAAGGGATCGGTCAGATCACACCTGGTGAATTTATTCCGATCGCTGAAGAGTCAAGACAGATCATTATGCTTGGGAAAAGAATCATGCAGCAGGTCTTTATATTTACAAATGAGATTGCACGACTTGGATTTCATGATTTGCGCATTTCGTTCAATGTATCAGTCTTACAGATCCTCAGAGACGATTTTATTGAAACGATCAGTAAAATTCTGGATGATACAGGTGTTTCGCCGCAAATGCTCGTTATGGAACTCACAGAGTCTGTTTTTTTAAATAATTATAATGAAATCAATAAAAAGCTTGAGGAAATAAGAAAACTTGGGATAGGGATTTCGATTGATGATTTTGGGACAGGGTATTCTTCTCTTTCCAGAATACGTGAACTGAATATTGATTATATTAAAATTGACAAATATTTTGTTGATATGCTGAATGAAGAAGCAGGATATGATATTTCGGAAGATATCATTTCCATGGCACATAAGCTTGGGTACCATGTTGTTGCAGAAGGGATTGAAAACAGAAATCAGGAAAAGCATCTGATCGAACGGGAATGTGACTATTTCCAGGGCTTTTTATTCGGAAGGCCATTATCGGAAAAGAATGCAGTTCAACTCTTGAATTATCAGAGAATTCAAGAGTAATACCTTTTTCGGATTTACAAATACGGTCTGTTATTATAAAATGTAAGATAGTATTAGAAATATTACGGGGATGGTGGATTTATGATGAAAGAGACCGATGATACCGTACATTATTATTCAGATACATTACTTCATAAACTTGAGCAGGCATTAAATGAGGATGTTACGCTGATCATTGCACCGGCAGGATACGGGAAGACTACAGCTGTCAGAGATCTGATGAAGCGGGTCGAGCATCCGGATATGCTAAGAACAGAGTGGATTACGGCAACCAATGATACGGATGAGAAAATTCAATTGCGCATACTGAATGCATTTGAAAGGATAGATTCTTTTGTCCGTAAAGATGCTAAAATTTTTCTGATCATTGATAATATTGAATTGTTGCAGCAGAAATTTTTAAAAATGATCATGGAAGGAATTGAAAAAAGATCACGTATTCCGATCCAGCTTATCATGATCGCGAATGATGAAAGATATCATATAGTTCAGCCCGCTTCTGAATATTATAAGATTTCAAGGAATGATTTTATTTTTGCACAGGATGATATCAAAAATTATTTTGATATGGCGGGAATAGCGATCAGCAGTGAAGATGCACTCAGGCTATATGAGTATACGGACGGCTGGGTCGCAGCTGTATATCTTCAGCAGCTTTCATACAGACGGACTGGCGACATTCTTCATGCAAAGGCAGCACAGCTGTTGATGAAAAGTGTGGTTTGGGATTCGCTGATGCCATATGAGAAAGATCTTCTACTTGCGATTGCACCGTTTAGAAAAGTGACCGGCAGACAGATCGCATATATTCTTGATAAAAAGGAAGCTCCGGAAGATATGATTCAGTTACTGGGTAAAATTCCATTTATCTGGAGACAGGAGCATCCACTCAGATATGAAATTCATCCGATCCTTCAGAAGTTGCTGGAAGAAAGACTTGCTGAAGGTGGCGAAGACAAGAGAAGAGAAATCGAACTTAGAGCAGGTGACTGTTATAAGGAAGTTGGGCAGTTGGATGAGGCAGTCTGCCTGTTTTGGAAGAACAGAGATTATGAAAGAATTCTTGCATCAGACATCAGATTACTTTCATGTTCATGTGGTGGTGATATCAGATATGGAAGAATGGCAGAAGATGTGCTGCAGAACTGTCATGACTCTCTAATTGCCAGATATCCATATCAGGTCTTAATTCTGGTCAGAAGCCTTTGTGGCAAGGATGTCAGAGAACAGCAGCGCGAGTATATGCAACATTTGTATAGAGTCTTTAGCAAGATGAACCTAAAAGAAGAGGAAAAAAACTATCTGATCGGTGAATGGACTTTAGTTCATGCTATCACACTTTTTCCGGATATGGACCAAATGCTTAAAAGCATGCGAGAAGCTGCAGAAATGATAAATGGCAAATCTATTGTAATAAACAGAGAGGATCCTTTTATTTTTGAGATTCCAATGCTGTTGCTGGTCGCTCATGTCAGATCAGGAGATCTTGATAAAGTTGTAGAGCTCTATGAAGAAGCCATGAATCTTTATTCTGTTATAACAGATGGGAATGGAAGCGGAGCAGGAGCCTTAATACGTGCTGAAGCAGCACTCTGCAAGGGTTTTTTTGACGAAGCTGTTCTATACTGTTATAAAGCAGCATATCTGGCTGAAAGCAGCCAGCAAAAAGGACTAGTCAGAGCAACACAGACCATCCTTTCGCTTGTATATATCTGTATGGGAGGAAAAGATGGCTATCGGGCGGCGCGTGAACTGCTTGACAGTATTCAAAATGAAAATGACAAGCCTTCAAGTCCGACTGAAATGACAAAGATCCTGATTGAAAGGACCATTTATTTTATTATGGGTGAGGAGAGCGGGTTACAGGAGAATACTGACATACCGGAAACAAGGACCTGTATACCCTGGACGATCATTGTAATGGGACGTCTGAAAGATTTTTATGCACATTATCGAGCAGAACATTATGCGGAGGCTGTATCTGCAGGGGAAAGGCTTGTTGAAAATCTGTCAGAGACAAATTCAATCTATGCATTGATTATTGTGGAAACCATTCTTTCGCTATGCTATGCAAAAAGTGGAAAAATCGAGCTGTCCAAAGAACATTTTATGAAGGCTTTCTCCGTTGCAATGCCGGACGGTTTTATACTTCCCTTTATCATATTATGGATGCAGATCAGAAATATGATCTGGATGTGGGATAAAAACAGTGCTGAGGAGTTCTTAAAAAGAGAGACTGTAGCCAGGATCGATCACATGTCAAAAGATTTTATGGATAAATGGAAAGATTATTACAGAAAATACACGGAAGAAATGAAAAGGAAACAATAGATGGAAGACAAAAATTTAGCATTATTAATTGATTCAGATAATATAGCACCAACATATATTGAGAATATTTTAGGAGAACTTGCAAAATATGGCAAAGTCACGATCCGCAGGATGTATGGGGACTGGTCACAGGACAGATTAAAATCGTGGTTGGAATACTCAGCAAAATATTCTTTAACACCTGTTATGCAGGCGAACGACACACCAAGAAAAAACGCGTCTGATATTGGACTTGTTATTGATGCCATGGATATTCTTTACACTGGAAATGTGGATGGGTTCTGTATCGCATCAAGTGATGCTGATTTTAATAAATTGGCAAAGAGATTACGGGAATCAGGGAGTATGGTGATTGGGATGGGTGAACGAAAAACACCTGAGTCATTCAGAGCTTCCTGTGAAAAGTTCATTTTTCTGGATGTACTTGATGACGATATAGACAATGGAGAACTTGATCTGACTACGGCATCCCAAAAAGAAGAAGCTATCATGGATAAATCAGTAATAGAAAAAACGATTATTGATATGATACTGGACAGCGGATCCGAGGAAATCAGACTGGGTGAGATAGGCAGACTTCTGGGCAATATCTTTTCTGATTTCGATGTCAGGAATTATCATTATAGTAAACTGTCTGAGTTCATCAGTGAGTTTGACAGCCTGCTACTCAAAAAAATAAATAATGCATACTGGGTCTCCTTACACAACTCACCTGTAAA
>JAQVCQ010000032.1:17006-24351 GCA_028689715.1 Lachnospiraceae bacterium | reverse complement strand
AATGGATATAATCTGGTTCCTGAACCACCTGCTAAAATAATACCTTTCATTTTTGCTCCTCCGCGCCTTTACTGTCTATTTAAAACGATTCCTCTTTACACAAGAAAGAAGGCTTATTCATGCTGGCATGATAATCCTTCTCCTTGTGCTTTTCGCGTTACCTTTTTATTTTACATCATACATGTCGTTATAATATTTCTGATAATCTCCGCTGGTCACATGTTTCATCCAGTCTTCATGTTCAAAGAACCATTTAATTGTCAATCTGATTCCTTCTTTAAACATTGTTTCCGGTTCCCAGTCCACTTCTGCTTTGATCTTATCAGGTGCAATGGCATATCTTCTGTCATGTCCTTTACGATCTTCTACATAAGTGATCAGATCTTTTGAAACCAAATCTTTTCTCGGATCTCCGTCAGGAAGCATTTCCTGCAGAGTTTCTATGATGATATTGATGATCTCAATATTCTGTTTCTCATTATGTCCACCAATATTGTATGTTTCGAACAGGCGTCCCTTTTCCTGTACCATATCAATTGCTTTGGCATGGTCTTCCACATAAAGCCAGTCCCTGACGTTCTTGCCATCTCCGTACACTGGAAGTTTTTTGCCCTGCAGTGCATTATTGATGATCAGCGGAATCAGTTTCTCTGGAAACTGGTAAGGACCATAATTGTTGGAGCAGTTCGTAATATTAGCTGGGAATTTATAAGTATCCATGTATGCTTTTACAAGCATATCTGAAGAAGCCTTACTTGCAGAATATGGGCTGTGTGGATCGTAAGGAGTCGTTTCGTAGAAATATTCTCCTTCTTCTTCAAGTGATCCATATACTTCATCTGTCGAAACATGCAGGAATTTTTTACCTTCTTTGAAAGTTCCATCCGGAAGTTCCCATGCATCTTTTGCGCAGTTCAGCATAACAAGGGTTCCAAGAACATTTGTCTGAACAAACACTTCAGGATTACGGATACTTCTGTCGACATGACTCTCTGCTGCAAAATGAACTACACGATCGATCTCATTTTCTGCAAAGATTTTAGCAATCGCCTGTTTGTCGCAGATGTCTGCCTTAACAAAAGTATAGTTTTCTTTGTTTTCCACTTCTTTTAAGTTTTCCAGATTTCCTGCATAAGTCAAAGCATCCACATTAATAATACGGATCGTATCATTATATTTACGGAACATATAATGAATGTAATTAGAACCGATAAATCCGGCTCCTCCTGTCACTAAGTAAGTCTTCATGGGGTTTTGTTTCCTCCGGTTTTTTTATTTAATTAATATCCCAGATAACTGGTATTCAGATCTACATTTCCTTTGATTCCACCGATCGCTCCATTTGAGGTGTACTGCCACATATCATATCTTCCACCATATGTCGGTTTTGTAGCATATTGTGCAAGCCAGATCTTATAAGAGCTGAGCGCTGAAGTATTCAGTTTTCCGTCGAACCAGCTCTTAGATGCGTAAATACCTGCTTTATAGCCCGCATTCTGAATGGTGGCACAGAACGCGTTGCAGACAGCTGTCCTGGTTCCTTTATCAATTCCGTCTGCCCTGCCACCGCTTCCTTCCGTATCGATGAAAATCGGATATGAAATATTATAGCCTTTGATCATATTTAATGTCATGGATGCTTCTTCAACTGCTTCTACTTCATTCACAGCCTGTGTGAAGAAATAAATTCCCACCTTCAGACCTGCTGCAGAAGCACCTTTGATATTTGCGTAGAACTTAGGATCCTGGATCAGCGCTCCTGTAGAAGATCCTCGGTAACCACAACGAATGATCACGTAGGATACTCCGGAATTTTTCACTGCCGTCCAGTTGATATCTCCATTCCATTTTGATACATCAATTCCAAGTGCTCCACTTCCCATGGAAAGGGCGCCATTGCTGCCAAAGTTGTATTTAACACCTTTGATGACCTGTTCTCCTGTTACCTTATCCCCATTTTTATTAAAGAAATAAGTCACATTGTCAATTGTCTGCCATCCGGTATATTTATAAGTAACTGTTACTTTTTTAAAGAATGCACCTGCTGTAAAGTAATCAGCATAAACTGCTTCTCTGTATGCATTATTTTCTTTAACATAAAGCTGGTTACCGGAATTATCCTTCAGTTTGGTCGTCTTATCATCAGCTGCCGCTGTCGTGACGGTAATCGTACAGGTCGCTGTTGCTGTTCTCTTGTCTGTATCTGTCGCAGTCAGCGTAATCGTTGCTGTTCCAGCTTTGACTGCTGTCACTTTTCCATCCGTTCCGACTGTTGCGATGTCTGTATGGGAACTTGCCCAGGTGTAGGTCGGCTTTGTTGCTGTAAAACCGCTAGGTGTTGGTGTCAGGGTTGTTGTCGCACCTTTTTTGATCGTAACTGTTGTTTTATCCAGTGTGACCGCAAGTGTTGAACTTACTGTGATTGTGCTGGTCGCTTTGATGCCGCTTGTCGTTGTTGCAGTGATCGTTGCCGTTCCGGCTTTCACTGCTGTAACCAGACCCTTATCACTTACTGTGGCTACTGCCGAATCTGAACTCGACCAGGTGATCGTGTCAGTTGACGTCGATGGTGTCAGTGTTGCGCTCAGCTGCTGTGTCTTACCGATTGCAATCGTCTGTGTTGCAGGGCTGAGTGCAATTGCTGTAGAAGGCACCAGTTTGGCGGTGACTGTGACTACACAGGTCTCTGTTTTATCTCCGTCTTTTGTTTTTACTGTAATCGTTGCCGTTCCGGCTTTTACTCCGGTTACTTTTCCATCTGTTCCAACTGTGGCAACGGCTGTATCCGAACTTGTCCATGTAACAGTTTTATCAGTGGCATTCGTTGGTTCAACTGTTGCCACAAGTGAAACTGTGCTTTCTACTGCAACAGTTGCGGTTGTTTTATCGAGAGTGACTTTGGTGACTACGATTGTTTCTGGTGTAGCTTCTTTTACTATCACTGAACAGGTTGCAGTTTTTGTTGTTCCTTCAACAGTTGCCGTAATGGTTGCAGTTCCTGCAGCTTTTGCTGTAACAGTTCCTCCATCAACTGTGGCAACAGCTGAATCACTTGAGCTCCAAACAATACTTGCACCCGACGCTCCATCATTATTATAAGAAATCGTTGCCGATAGAGACCCTGTTTTGTTTACTTCGAGATTCAATTCACTTTTATCCAGTGTAACACCTGCGATCTCGTTCTCACTCACGAACTTCGTGAAGAACCATGCGCTCGATGTCGTACTGGGATCCGTAATCTTTGATTTGTCAACAGCTTCATATCCATCACCACCGCTGACAGATGTTTTTGTAGATTCCACCCATTCTACGGTATCGACAGGTGCACTTTCCTGCACTACTTCAACTGCTGTATCTTCTTTTGCTGCATTGACTTCTTTTTCTGTTTTTACTTCATCAGCGATTTCGATCTTCTCATAAGCGATCTTATCTTTGACTGTTACGCTGACCGGTTCTGTTGGAAACGTGAATTCTCCCACAGGTTTGATCAGCACAGAATATTTTCCAGGGGTAATATCTTTCAGATAAATAATACCATCTTTGTCATCGTCTGTTTTTGTACTCGTCTTTTTCTTTGGATCCGTCAGTTCCACTTCAAACTCTGTACCGGATATCAGTTTCCCGGTCTCCTTGTTAACGAATTTGATCTTTAGATCCTTTTCAACAGAAGTCATATTTACTTTTACTTCTATTTCAGACTCGTCCTGTTCAATAATTTCTTCTGCCATAGGTTCTTCTGCCACTGTTTCAGCTGCCATCTTTGCATCTGCAATCGCAAGAAGACCACTTTCTCCGATTATCTCGATGCCACTGAGCTGCTGGCCCAGTTCTGCCATGCTGCTGACCTGCTTTTCAGCAGTTTTTGAATCTCCCCAGAGATTCAATGTTACGATTGCGACTACAAGCACAAAGATACCGGTCACTCCAACAATCGCATCAATTGGACCAAAATCGTGAAAATGTTCTTTTATTTTATCTATGATACCAGCTGCTGCGACCTCATTATTTTTCTTTGAAGTTCCTTTTTTCGCAGTTTTCTTACCAGATGTTTTTTTCTTCTTTTTACGCTTTACACCTGATGCCTGACTTTTCTTGTTTGATTTTCCAAGTCCAAGTGGTTCAAGCTGCTGTTTTCCAGCCTTTTGATCCAGATCTTCTTCTATTACATCATGATCTGTTTCAAAATCTTCTTCATATAATTCGTCCTCATCATATTCTTCAAAATCATTCTCATAATTATCCTCGGATTCTTCAAAATCATTTATGTCGGACGCCGCATCTTTATTATTTATGGATGTCTCAGCATCAGTATACTCTTCTTCGTATATGATCTCGTCCACATCCAATTCTATCCAGTCAAACTCTTTTTTCACGCTTCCCTACTCACCCTTTCACAACACGCTTAACAATTCTGTAACATTATATCATCTAATTTGTCACACATCAAGGAAATCAGCCGATTCCTTACATATTAAAGATAAAAACTCCCGCCAGAATCAGAATCGTACCAGTCAGCTTATTCCTGGTGATTTTCTCTTTGAAAAAAAATCTACTCAGAATCATTACAAAAATATATCCTATCGATTCCATTACTGGAACTCTTTTATATTCAATTCCCGAATAAACTGTGATCGTCATAATCATTGACAGGAACAACATACCATACCCCATGATTACATAGGGATTCAGATATTCCCTAATCACTGAATCATACTTCTTCAAAGCACTTTTCTTAAGCAGAATCTGGGATGAGGATGCTACCGCTACCGATACGATCATCAGTACATAATACCAATGTGTATCCATCTGTATCAATGTACTCATGCTTTTTCCTCCTTAAGATCCCTGTTCAATATAATAGTGCCTGCTACAACAAGGGCTACCCCGGCAATGTTTTGCAATGTGATTTCATTATGAAATAACAGAACAGCCCAGATCATAGACCATAGGATCCCCATTGCCTTATTTGCATATGCGATGGACAGATCGAACTTTTTGATGACCTGCTGCCATAGGATCGCATAAATTCCAAGTACTGCAACTTCAAGTCCATAAAATAAGAAGAAACCAAATGTCATCACTTCCTGCCCTGATGCGAACTTGGCTACTATGCTTGAAACTGTGAATACAACGACTACAAATTGTAAAAACAAAATATCCTTGAAAGTAATTTTTTTCTTCATGTTATTTTCCTTTTCACGCTATTTCCCTATCGCCCATTATATGCTTTGAAAGACATCAAATGCAACCTTTTTGCCATACTTTGCATTCTGCTTCATAAACTTTTAAGATTTAAATAGCATCTTTTTTAGACTGTCGTGGTAGACACCCCGGAAGGAAACGTGTAAAATGTAGCGTATGGCTGATAAGCCACACCCTATTATGAAGTAAAAAAAGAAGTTGTTTTTTGGAGGAATCTTATGAAAAAAACAAAAAAAGATATGGCGATCCATGCCACGATCATAGGTGTTATTGTATTAATCCTGATTATATCTGTCTACAAGCTTGCAAAATGGAATGAAGGAAGTGAAAGTGCAGGCGAAGTGATCACGGATGAAGACTTTGACACAGAACCCGAAGATTATGTTACTGCAATGACCAGTGTCCAGCTAGCTTCCAAAAATGATGATGGTATATGCGATATCGTATTCTTGGGAGATGATCTGTTAAGCAATTATACTGATAAAACAGGAATTCCAGGCATTACTGAATCCCTTGTCGCTGATTCCAAGACCTATAACATCGGTTTTGAAGGCATGCACATGTCAGCGTCCTCGTCTGTCTGGTCCGAGGAAAATGCATCCGATTCATTTTCACTTTACTGGGTCGCAAAATCTATCGCACTGCAGGATTTTACTCTGCTTAACAATTACGCCGAAAAGGTGAATCCTGATTTTTCTGAAACTGTAGAAGAATTGGAAGCCATTGATTTCTCAACTGTGGATGTCCTTGCAATCACCTATGGTGTTCATGATTACCTAGACGGTCGATTGATCACTGACGTTGCAGATGCAAACAGTATTTCAGCTTATTCCGGCTCATTAAAGTCTTCTATCGAAGCGATCCAGGAAGCTTACCCACATATTCGTATCGTTGTGATGTCACCGACCTTCTGCCTTGTGGATCAGGACGGAAAAACAGTGAACTGCGATGTGACCAATACCGGATATGGTATGCTCGCTGATTATATGGTCGCAGCAAAAGCAATCGCGGTTGAGTTAAATGTTTCTTACCTGGATAACTATTATGGTGTTAAGATCAACGCTCAGACTTACAAAGATTATCTGGAAGATAATATACACCCTAATGAAACCGGTCGAAAATTGATTGCCGAGAGACTTGCAGAGGTCATCAACAAAAATCTTACCGTGGACCTAAGCGAGTAACTATATAAATTATATAAATAAAGAAGCAACTGCTTGATTCATTATAAACCATATTCATATGGTCTAAGCGAATACTACAGTTGCTTCTTTTTTATTTAATATTCTTTACAAATCTCTGTGAAGAAACTTTTTTACCCCAAATACTCACATGCTGCGAGTGCAGCGATTGCCCCATCCGAAGCTGCCGTAGCAAGCTGTCTTACCGACTTCGTTCTGCAGTCTCCGGCAACAAAAATGCCATTGCTTTTTGTTTTACAATCTTCCTGTGCACTGATATATCCCTTTTCATCCAATTCGACCTGTGCTGCAAATGCAGCATTTTCAGGAATCTGACCGATTGCTACAAACAGTCCATCCACAGAAATCTGTCTTTCTTCTCCAGAGAGTTTATCAACTACCACCACACCTGATAATCTGTCATCTCCAAGAAGTTCCTTAATTGTTGCATTCAATACAAATTCCACGTTTGGCTTGTTTTTTAATGCCTGTACCTGTTTTTCTTCTCCGCGGAAAGCATCTCTTCTATGAATCAGATATACTTTGCTGCAGAAATTAGAAAGGTAAAGTGCATCTTCAAGAGCAGTATTCCCACCACCATTTACTGCAACATCTTTATTTCTGAAAAAAGCTCCATCACAGGTCGCACAATAGGACACGCCCGCACCTGTCAATTCAACTTCTCTTGCAACTCCAAGTGGTCTGTTCTTGGCACCTGTCGCAAGGATCACACTTTTACACGAATAGCTGCCCTGATCAGTGGTAACTGTTTTCTCAGTTCCGTGGTCTTCAATTCCTGTAACTTTTTCAAATTTTACTTCTGCTCCAAGTTCTGTTGCCTGTTCATACAGATTTGTTGCAAATTCATATCCGGAAATGTTCTTGATGCCCGGGTAATTCTCTATCTCAGGCGTATTGACGATCTGCCCACCATATACTTCACTTTCAAACACAATTACACT
>JAQVCQ010000032.1:0-16906 GCA_028689715.1 Lachnospiraceae bacterium | reverse complement strand
TCAACGAGAAATTTTGTAAAATTCCATTTAATTCCAGATCCAAATATTGATCCTTTGTCTTTCTTCAGCTGAGTATATAATGGGTCTTCATTTTTCCCATTTACATCAATTTTCGCAAACTGTGGAAATGTCGTATCATATTTTAACTGACAGAACTCATGAATCTCATCACTGTTTCCAGGCGCCTGATTCCCGAACTGATTACAAGGAAAATCAAGTATTTCAAATCCCTGGTCTTTATATTTTCTATATAGTTTTTCGAGTCCTTCATACTGAGGTGTAAACCCACAGCCTGTTGCTGTATTCACGATCAGCAACACTTTACCTTCATACTCTTTTAATGAAACTTCTTTCCCATCCCTGCTTTTTACACTCAGATCATAAATTGACATATCTTTTCCTCCTGAAATTGAACACATTATTTTCTTTTGCTTGTTTGTAATTGAATTGTATGCAATTAGTAATGGTTTGTCAAGAGGTTTTTCGCAAAAAAAGTAGAGTATATTATTTCATACTCTACTTTTGGATTCCTATAAATCACTCTAAATTTGCGTGCCTACTAAACATTTCTTCTTCAGTCTTTTTTGTTTTATTCATTAAATAGACTACCAAAACATCACATACTAACCACAACATCTGTTCAAATGCATTCCCCATAGGTTGGACTGTAAGACAGGTATCTTCCAAACTACTTTTCGGAGTAGCACCAGGAATTACAATTACTGTTGAAGCCATTTTACCGATAGATGCTTCCGGATGTATTGTTATTGTGGCAACTTTAGCATTAAAAGAAATAGCCTTCTTTGCCATTACAACTAGACTTTCAGTCTCTCCTGATCCTGAGCAAACTAACAACAAGTCACCCTCTTTAATTGAAGGAGTTGTTGGTTCACCAACAAAATATACCGCCATACCCAAGTGCATCAACCTGTTCGATAATGCTCTGGCCACAAATCCAGATCTACCAGCGCCAGATATAAATACTCTGTTTGAATTCAACATTTGATCAACTAATTTTTCTAAATCTTCATTATTAATTTTCTTAGCATTTACCCTTAGTTCATCTAATATATCCAGCAAATACTTACATTCAGACATTTTTTTCAACCTCTTTCATTGCAATGCTAACTGCTTTAGCAACTTCAACTGGATTACTGGCATGGCATATATTACTTCCAACTATTATTACAGATGGATTTAATGTTACATATTCAGCCACATTTTCTGCCGAGATGCCTCCTGCAACGGAGATTTTTGCACCTTGAGAATATTGGGAAATAATTTTAAGGTCATCAATAGGTCTTCTACCTGCTGCCTGCTGATCCGTTCCAGTATGAACAGCTAACCCATGTGCACCTAATAGTTCTAATTCAGCTATTTTTTCTTTAAAGTTTTGCACACAAATCATATCCACAACAATTTCTTTTCCCCATTCATTCGCAGCCTTGACGCATTCTTGAATAGTGAGAATATCCGTTACTGCTAATGCTGTTATGTAATCCGCACCTGCTCTGAATGCTTCTGTTGCTTCATAATAGCCTGCATCCATTATTTTTAAATCTGCCAATATTTCTTTTTCAGGAAACTTTTCCTTAAAATACTTTACAGCTTGTAACCCTTCTTTATAAATAAACGGAGTCCCTATTTCTATAATATCAATATAATTTTTTACTTTATTAACTAATAGGTACGCCTCTACTAATGTCAAATCGTCAAGCGCTAACTGAAGTTTCATTACAATACCTCTTATCTTAATTTCTCGGATACCGGTCTACTGGATCTTTAATATTACCGCCATTTCCTAATTCTAAAGTAAAAGATAGTTTTTCTTTTGTATCTAGGTAATAATGCCAGTCTTCATCTAAATGTCCACATTGTAAAACATTGATGCCTGATTTCTTATAGTCCTCAACTGCATGTTTTAATTCCTCATTTGTCATAACATCTTTAACATGATGTATTCCTACTCCTGATTTATTCAACATATCCCAGTATACATTTGGCCCTTTCACAGGTTGCATTAATTCTACTTCCATATTTCCAAATTTAAAGCAACAAGTTATAAATTCATACCCTTCTGTGAGTTGTTTTTCGCCTACCTCGAAATAGCTTACATATTCTGGGCTGAATTTGTAAATATTCCACGGCTTCATGTCAAAAATTGAAACAAAATTCTTTAAATATTTTTCAATATCATCCACTAAAATTCCAATTTGTCTTATATTTAAACTTCTTTTGGTCTTCTTTGCACCTATTGCTATTTGCGGAAATACTTCGGCAGCCGGGCTAATAGTACCAGCATTTCCCATCTCTATGATGAACCCCAACATGTCTTCAGTTCCTAAATATGCGTGAAAATCTTTATCCAGGTACCCTGTCTGTGTAACCACTATCCCTTTGTGATTTAATTCATTTAGATATTCTTTCAGTTCGTCAGTGTCACTTAAAACAACTTTAAAATGATGAAGGCACGGACCTTTATTATTTAATACATCCCAATATACATTTGGTCCTTCAATAGGCTGCACTAGTTCAAACTCAATATCTCCTACAGATGTCACTGCCGCTATAAAATCAAATCCTTCTGTTAATTGCTTTCCATCAACCTCAAAATAGCTACAGTTTTCCGAATTAAAATGTCTGACATCCCAAGGACCAATCTGCAATAAATCCCAATAATTCTGCATACTTTCATATATATCTTTAACCAAGACACATATCTGTTTAATTTCACCTTTCACGTCACTTTACCTCACATTCATTATTTGATTTCACTATTTATTTTATAAAAAAGTAGCAATATACTTAACACAAGAATTTTTAGTCTAGTAATAGTTTGATCAAATCCTAAATACATGTTTTACAAACTGCAGCGCCTCTTTCGCATCAGTATCTAATTTTTTTTCTGAAGGATCAGTAATGAGATTTCTCCATACTTTTACCTCGCTGCCTATAGTTCCACCCGGCAAAACGAATGGTTCCATAACTGCTGCATTCTGATAATTAATATCTCTAAGCGCCTGCCCTATTTCATCCCAAGGCATAGTTCCTTTACCAGGAACTTGTCTGTTTCTTTCTCCTAAATGTAAATGGCAAAGGTTATCACCAGCTTTTCTAATTGCCGCTGCAATATTATCTTCTTCTATATTCATATGAAAGGTGTCTAACATGATTTTTACTTTTTTACTGCCTACAGCATTGATATAATTAATCCCTTCATCACATGTATTTAATAAATACCCTTCAAATCTGTTTAGTATTTCCATACCTAATGTAACATCGCATTCCTCTGCGACTTTTGAAATTTTTTTCATATTTATAATAGAACGTTCTAAATCAGCCTCTTTATCTACTGGTTTTGTGTAATCTACTGGCCAATAAGAATATAGCCCGCCTCCCAATAGTTTAATCTCCATTTTTTGAAGTTTCTTTAATGTTTCTGTAAAAAACCCTATGGCTTGTTTTTGTATGTCCGGATCCGCTGAGCTTAAATTTTCTCTAGCATTTGGTCCATATCCAGCTGTTAGTATAATATTTTTTTCTTTTGCATATTCCTTAAGTTCATAAAGTTTTTCATCTGTTGTATACATGTTTTTTAAAGCACCACACGAAATCTCAAGAATATCAAATCCTAACTCAGATGTTTTATCAATGTATTTTTTATAATCTGCAAACCATTCTTTTTCCCAATATGCAAAATATATTCCGTATTTCATAACTGTATTCTCCTGTTCTAATTAACTCATTTTTGCCAGTCTGGCTGTTTTTTTCTTATTGATCACAAAATTTATGATCAGTACACCTATAAGTGCTACACCCCATATCAAGTCTCTGTAGTAGTTGCTAATGTCCGGGAAAGTGTTTAAATATGAAGATAGCATCTGTAAAATTAGGACTGCTATTGCAATTCCCGGTATTGATCCAAATCCACCATTTGGATTCACACCACCAAGAACTGCAATCAAAATACATTGCATCGTATAACTTGTTCCAAAATCTGCTTTTGCAGAATTAATTCTTGCTAAGGAAAGTAGACCAGCTACTGCCGCAATCAGACCTGATAGCATATATGTTTTAATAATGATGGTATTGTTCTTGATTCCAGCAAAAATAGCACATTTGGCATTTGTACCAACTAAATATACTTTCGTTCCAAATGTTGTCTTACTCATAATAAATGTCATTATGAGTACAACTAATAAAAACATAATAAATGCAAATGGAATTCCAATAATTGTTAGCGTACCTAAAGAAGTATAGGTATCTGGTATTCCACTTACAGAGCTTCCTCCTGATAAAACAACTGAGATTCCTTGAAACAGCTGATATGATCCTAGTGTTGCTAGCATTGCTGGTATTCTTAAATAGGAGACCAAAAAACCATTAAATGCTCCACAAGCCGCTCCTACTAAAAGTGAAATCAAAATAGCTACAATTATTGAGCTTCCACTTTTTTGCATTGATAACCCTGCAATAATGCCACAAAGATTTGCTATATAAACACACGAAAGATCTATTCCTCCAGAAATCATGCATATACCACATCCAATAGACATTAAGCCATATTCTGCAAGCTGTTTTCCCATTGTCTGAAAAATAGAAGGTTTCATGAAGGTTCCGCCTTTAGTAATCCCAGCTATTAATAAAAAAGTGATTAAAATAATTATTAATCGAAATACATTATCATCTATTTTTCTAATTCTTTTCATGCTGCTTCACCTGCCTTTACTTCTTTTTTCTTTTTGTTTAAATAAGTCTGTAAGGCAGGAATTGCAGTGCCAATAATTATAATTCCGCCAATAAATACCTTTTGCCAATATACCGAAATTCCTACAAGAATCAAACTATTCGTGACCATTGTCAGAAGTAATGTTCCAAGAATACAGCCTTTAAGCGTACCAACACCTCCGGTTAGCCTTGTTCCTCCTAAAATAATAGCTGCGATTACGACCATTTCACCACCTGCATATTCAGTTGGTAAATATCGCATCGACATAACCGAATAAGAAAGACCTGCAATTGCTGCAATCATGCCGTTAATTACAAAAATACCAAACCTAATTTTGCCGACGCTGAATCCTGCTCTTTCAGCTGATATTTCATCACCACCAATGGCATATACCCCTCGCCCCACCAAAGTATAATTAAGAATTAAATATGCAATAATATATAGAACCACAAGAATAAGAAATGTCATTGGAAGCGAAGACCCAAGACCAGTTTTTTCATTTTTTACAGCTAACAAAGTTAATTTCCCAAACCTCTGAAGCGTTTCTGGCAAATCCATTCTTTCTGCTTCAAAAGCTCCTAATAGGATTCCACTAAATATTGAAGATGTACCTAATGTAACAATTAAACTTGGAAATTTATATTTTACAATAATAAATCCATTTAAAGCACCCATAAGTGCACCAAAAACCATACCTACTAAAAATATAACAAACCACGGTCCATCAAAATTTGTCTTGTATGCAATCATGATAGAAATATAACTGCTTAGTGCAGCTATTAAAGGAAATGATACATCTGGTCCTGTACTAACAAATGCAAGTAGTGCACATATTGCATAAATAGAAGGGCAAATCATGGAACGGGCTATGTCTACAAGGTTATTATTAGCAAAAAAAGCGCCCGACCTACCTTGTATAATTAATGATAGTACCAGAATAATTAAAAATACCCAGAATTCTGTCTGTTTTACATATTTATTCATTTTATTCTTCAAAGTATTCATGCCCCTTTCTACACTGCTGCCTCTGCCAATTTTGCTTCGTTAAGATCTTCATTTTCAAGAATGCCTTTGACGTGTCCCCCATGCATAACAATAGCACTATCACACGTTGCAACAACCTCAGCTGTGTCATCAGATACAACTATGATTGCCATCCCTTCTGATGCCAGTTTTCGAAGTAATTTGTGTATATCATATTTTGCACCTATATCAACTCCTACCGTTGGTCCATTCAAAATTAAAACTTTAGGATTATTTGCAAGCCATCTTGCAAGTACTACTTTTTGTTGGTTTCCACCCGATAATGTGCCAACTGGAAATTCATGATTTTTTGTTGCAACACCCAATTCTTCTACCCATTTTGCAGATTCTCTGACAACATCTTTGCTGTTTAATATGCCTATCTTATTTGATAATGCATCCATTCTGGTGACTGTTATATTTCGAATAATAGATTGAGAAAGAAATAATCCTTCAGTCAAACGATCTTCTGGAACAAGTGCAATTCCAAGTTTCTCCGCAGTTGTAACATCCTTAATATTGACTTTATTCCCTTCTATTATAATTTTTCCGGAAGTTGGTTTGTTTAAACCAAATAGGGATAAAGATAATTCTGTACGTCCTGACCCTAATTGACCCGTTATTCCAAGAATCTCTCCTTTATGTAATTTAAAACTAATATTTTCATATCCCTCAGCAGACAAATTTACTGTTTCAAGAACAACTTCTCCATGTTCTGTCTTTTTATTTTCCACCAATTCTTTGTTATCAAAATTACGTCCTGTCATGTAAAAAGCAAATTTTTCTTCGGTCATTTCCGAAGTAGAACAGGATATAACATTCTCACCATTTCTTAAAATTGTAATACTATCAGATATTTCAAAGACTTCATCAAGTTTATGAGAAACAAAAAGAATTGTAATCCCGTTTTTCTTTAAATCTTCAATTATTTCGAATAACCTTCTAACTTCTTTCTTTGTTAATGCGGTCGTAGGTTCGTCCATAATAATAAGTTTGGCATTATCCAATAATGCTCTGGATATCGCTATTAATTGTTTATCCGCAACTGGAAGTGTTTCTACTAGAGCATTAAGGTCAACATCAAAATTAATTTTCGCAATTGCATCTTCCGCTATTTTTCTAAATTCTTTTTTATTTACCATTTTCTTCCCGGTTGCAAGAACTTGATTAAATGCAAGATTTTCTATGACTGTTAAGTTTGGAAAAATAGAAAAATCTTGATAAATTACTTGAATTCCGGCCCTAATTGCATCAGTTGGTGTCATAACTGGGTAATCTTTTCCCTCCACCTCAACAGTTCCTTCATCTGGTTTGTAAAATCCAGAAATAATCTTTATGATTGTTGATTTTCCACAACCATTTTCACCAGCCAGACAATGTGTCTCACCTTTTTTAATTTCAAGGTCTACACCCTTTAATGCATGAACACCACCAAAAGATTTTTTTATTCCTTTAACCGATAGTATATTTTCCATAATGCCTCCTGTCCTTCCAAACAAGCTTTTAAAATCGCAAATCTTCTTAACAAATTTGCTTATTAAAAGCTCTGTCATATACTAAATATTCATATAAATATCGCACATCCCACAATTATGAGATGTGCGATACATCAGTCATTAACAAAGCTTTATTTCAGATTAGAAATCATATTCATCAATGTTCTCTGCTGTAAGTGTAATATCTGCCTGACCTATTAAACATCTATTTGTTCCTTGTGATAAAGTCATTGCTTCATATCCCTCAGCACCTGCATTATATCCTTCTCCATCACCTACTTCTATACCTGCAAGAATATCTGATGCTAATTTACACATTACATAACCAGAAACCATTGGATCCCATAATTTAACTGTTGTAATTGTTCCGGATTTTACATATGGTTTAAACTCATTTGGTGTACCAACACCAACTACTTTAACATCAAGTCCCAGCTCTTCAACTGCTTTAGCAATACCAGGGCAATCCGTAGATGCTACTCCTGTAAATCCTTTCAGATCTGGGTTTGCTTTCAGAACTTCTTTTGCTCTCTCATATGAAGTATCAATAGACTCTTCAGATTCGCAAGTAGGTATCGCTCCGTCATTTATTAGTTCCATATTTGGATAAGTTTCCTGCTGATGTTTATACTGTGCATTTGCGTATTCCATATGAGTTGTTGAAGTTGTATATGCAACCATCATTGCGTATTTTCCTTCTTCATTCATATCTTTAGCAAGTGCATCCATAATAGCTGCGCCAAAATCATCTGCTGTAAATGCCTCTGTATCAAATAAGGTGTTTTCAAGATTGGATGCCTCATGAGAAATAACTACAATACCTTGTTCCATAGCTCTTTTTAAAGAAGCTTCTAATGCACCTGGATCAATTGGAACAACACAGATTGCATCAACGCCCTGATCAATCATATTATCAACTACTTCTACCTGCGATGCTGCATCGGCATTTGCAGGTCCTTTTTGTATTACATTAATAGATGTTTCTTCGCCAAACTGGTTTACCCCGAGTTCCATACGTTTAAACCATGCTGCTGTATTATCTTTTGTGATAACGGCAATCGTCCATTCAGATTTGTCTTTATCGGATTTATAGTTTGCAACATCAAACAGGTCATCAGTCATCGCAGCCTCTTCTGTAGCTTCTGCTGGCTCTGATGAAGCTTCTGTAGATTCTGTTGCTGCAGCTTCTTCTGCTGCGGGTTCAGTCGTTTCAGCTGTGCTACCACAACCTGCTAATGTTGAAGCAACCATTGCTGCAACTAACATTACCGAAAATAATTTCTTTTTCATCTTTCTTTTTCCTCCTTAAAATTTTGAAAAGTATGTTAATCGCCTTTCGGCGTCCCTAATGGGTTTTTTTTGTGGTTATTGTAACCGGTTACATTGTTTTTATTTTATATAGAACGCAATTGCGTTCTATATGTTAAAGCTTTCTTATTACTATTTCCGACTCTAAAAATACATTTTGCACAGGCTCTGAAGGAAAGGCTATTCTGTGAATCATTAGCTCACCAGCCGTCTGCCCCATTAATTTAGCTTCTCTTCTAATAAAATTAAAATCATTTCCAACAATATCTAACGCTTCAATACGATCAAGCCCTATGCAGGATATATCTTCTGAAAGTTTTAAATTATGTTCCCTTAGTGCCTTTAAAAATCCCATGCTTGTTCTATTGTTGCATGTTACCACCGCTGTAGGACAATCTTCTGATTCCAACATTTCACAGGCTAGTTGATATGATTTTGTCATTGTATAATTGCCTAAATAGCAATATTCCTTATTGTATGAAATATTATGTTTTTTAAGTGCGTCTTTAAAACCCGCTTGTCTTGTTCTTGCCAAAATCCCTTCCATTGTAGCATTGAAAATTCCTACTTTAGTATGACCTGCATTTATAAGTATCTCTGTGGCTTCACATATACTTTTTCTGTCATCAAAGAACACACCATCATATCGTTCAAAAACATCCAACTTCCTGTCCATAATAACAACGGGTGTATCAAGATCTTGAATTAAGCCTAAAATTTCTTTCGCTTCTTCTGGCTTGCTATAATCAATTGCTGGTGTATACAAAAGACCTGCTACTCTTTGTTCTTTGAACATCTTTAACGCTTTTTTATCTTTTTCTGCTTTATCATCTGAATTTACACAGATCATTGTTAAATTATGCTTATCAACAATACTTGTAATACCTCTTAATATTTCACCAAAGAAAGGGTTATCTACTTCCGGCACAATTACTCCAACGATTGTACTAGTTTGTCTTGACAAATTTCTTGCTGATGCAGATGGTGTGTATCTACGTTTTCTCATGATCTCCAAAATTCTTTCTCTTGTATTCGGATCAACACTTGAAGGTTTATTCAAAACTCTTGAGACCGTAGCTTTCGATACTCCTGCTTCTTTTGCAATGTCATTAATTGTGCATTTTGGCATTTTAAACTCCCTTGGTTGTTTTAAATAATAACGTTCCTAAGATTTTTCTTTCCAGTTAAACCATATATGTTTTTTGATGTAACCGGTTTCTTTGGATTCATCATAATCATTTTATGGACTTCTGTCAATTCAATTTTTGTGCTTTATTGTCAATTCGTATATTATAAACAAATTCATTTGTCAATATTTGTTTGTTTTGTATAAGAGTTTTTATTAAGTAAAAACAAACATAATGATAAATTTAAGCATGATCTAGTAGATTGTTTTTTCAAATTCTACAAGTTGGTCAAATTCTTTTTCAACAATCTCTGCGACTTCCGGACTAAGATCTTGCATATGTTCTGCTTCCAACCATGCATCAGCCATAACACGTCCCATTTCTGCACCAATAATAAAACCGCCCAGGCATAAGACATTGGTATTATTGACCTGTTTTGCTCTCCTAGCCTGGTAAACGCTCTCACACAATGCTGCATATACTCCTCGATGCTTATTACAAATAATACTAACACCCATTCCTGTTCCGCAAATAGCAATTCCTCTGTCATACTCTTTGCTCTGAACTCCTTTTGCAACTTTACATGCTACATCCTGAAATAAATCTGGGTAATCTGGATCTACATCCATAACATTATATCCTTGGTTTATTAAATGATCTTTCAATGCATTTTTTAACTCAAATCCACCTTGGTCTCCCCCAATTATAATTTTCTTAATATTTGAATTTCTCATTATTCGTTACCATCCTATTCTAACAATTTTTAACAATGTGTTGTAACCGGTTCCATTTTGTTGTAAAAATTTTTATTCGATATTTCTGTGATTAGCTTCCATGTCATCATATGAGAGTCCTAATTCATCTTTTAACAAAATTGCTATAATGTCCATTAATAAATAAATATGCTGTTCATACTGATTTCCCATTGGCTGCTCCGTTGGAACAGTATCATGTTGTTTCGGTGCATCTTTTTCAGCATGTTTTTCGTCCATATATACCGTAGAATGTACGAATAAAATATAATCTGCATAATTTTTTGCAAGATTCCCCTCTGGTAGAGCAGTGATCATAGCAATTTTAGCACCTGTCTTAGTTGCCTGTTGAACAATTCTTCTGTGAATGCCAACATCCCCTCTTCCATCGCAAATAATAAACAGATCATCTTGGTGCATTCCAATTGTTGTGTCATCCATTAGCCAATACGTAGGCTTCCCAAGATGAGCAAGTCTCATAGCAAATCCTCTCATAGAAATTCCTTCACGACCTGTTCCATGTACAAAGATGTGTTTCGCACTTATTATTGCATCGATAAATGTTTTTAACTGTTTCATGTCAAGTTGTGCAAATACTGCTTCATGTTCCTCTACAATAGCTTTTGCAAATTTTTGATACGTATTAATATAGCTCATTTTTTTCTCCTTTTTTTCCGAGTATACACCCGTTAATATTAAAATATATAACACTCTTTTTTATGTTTTGTAAATAACTAATTGTAAATAAAACTATTTAAACCATATTGTCACACAGATTATTTGAAATATTTTTCGTCCCCAAAATTTTTTCAAGAGATTTTTTATCTGTTGCAAACAGCCCATAAAGCGCTGCTCCATATGCTGCTTCTTCTTCACATTTAGCCATTTTTACTGACATCGAGAATTTTTCACTCATGATATCCTGCAAATAATGATTCTTTCTTATTCCATTTCCTGAAGCAATCATATTTTCTTTCTTTAACGTCCCTTTCAGTATATTCTCATACATTCCAAATAGTTCATCAACTATCCCTTCCAGAAATCCATGAATCAGTGATGCCGGATTCCAATTATCTATTGTTATATTCTGTATACTTCCATGCTTTTCAGGTTCCTCTCTTGTTCCTGTGAATGTAGTTCTCACAATTAATTTTTCATTGTTTTCTCTACGATTTCTTAATAATTTTTCCATAATATCATAATGGTTTACTTCATTTACATTTAGTGCTTCCGCATACTCTCGGAAAAAATTTTCAAGAACTGCATATGCTCTTCCACCGCATAATGATGATCCCACAAGTAAAAACTTATGTCCAATAAAGGGACGTGTTTCAATTCCTGTTGATTCAAAATAGACATCAGACATTACAGAAATCTGAGCACCAGTGCCTATATTCACAAGCACCGAATTTTCTTCATCTCTGACAGATCCCAAAAAACTTGCCTGGTTATCTCCAATAGCTACACACACAGGTGTTCCCTTGTATGTTCCTAGCAGAGAAAAATCATTAATTATTTGAGGGAGTATTTTCTCATCTAGATTTAAGTCTTTGATTATTTCATTAAAAAAACACGCTTTTTCAGTATCAAAAAGTCCAAAACTTGCTGCATTACTACTATGCACTAAAGGTGTACTTCTCCCCGTCAATACCATCCCTAAATAGTCCATAATGGTGCAGATCTTTGATGCCCCTTCTGGAATTAGTCCGTATAAACCATTATAAATATGTGTAACCAGACCATAGCCAGTATAAACTTTTTGATTGTATTTAGTATAAATCATATCACAAACGCTTTCACTGAATTGAATTTCTTCGTTCCCTCTCATATCCTGCCATGTATAAAGTGGACTGATATGTTTACCACTTTTGTCGACATACACTATGCCATGCATTTGTCCAGTAATTCCAATTGCAGAAATATCAGAATAAGTTTCAAAAACTTCATCAATTATTTTTCTAACTTTAAAAATAATCTTGTCTGGATCCTGTATTTGTTCCCAATCATGTATAGTTTTGATGAAACTATCATTTTTAATTGTGTATGCTCTCTCAACATCACAATTATTATCATTAACTATAACAGCGCTGATAGTTGTTGTACCAATATCGATTCCTAATACCCTCACTTGCATTCTCCTCTCTTTAATTTTGAGTAAACGTTTACTCTTTTATGAGAAATTATAGGTGTATTCTATCGTCATTGTCAATATATCTTAAATAAACATTTTTGATTTGTATGTTTTCAACTAAATTATTCTTTTTTTTAATTAATTTCAATCTTTTTTTATGCAATACTTACAGTATATTATTCCTTTGAGTGAACCTTTGCCCATTCAAAATATAAAATCAAATAATTACTTCTAACTTTGCTTAAACAATTCTACGTTAAACCGTTTCTCTTTCTACAAGTTGAACTGAAAGTATATATTTTCTATAATCAGCATCTCCATTCATCATTTTCACAATAGATTCTGATGCTAAATGTCCAAATTCTGTATATGATTGTTTCACAGTGGTAAGTGCAGGAGTAATCTGCGAGCTTAAAGGGATGTCATCGAATCCAATAATTGAAACTTGCTCAGGTATCGCTATTTTCATCTTGTTCAAATAGCGCATGCCACCAATAGCTAATATATCAGCCGAGTAAAATATACCGTCAGGGTTGAGTTCACTCTCAAAGATTTTCTTAGTCACTTCATACCCATGATCCATATCCACATTTTCTACTTTAATTATTAAATTTTCATTAAATTTCATTCCTGCATCTCTAATAGCTTGTTTATATCCATCAAGTCTTCTTTTCTGGGTTGTCAACGACTTCTTATGCAATACCAGCACAATTTCTTTTTTACCAGCATCAATGAGGCGTCTGGTCGCAATATATCCCCCTTGATAATTATCACTTCCAATAAAGGTGGATGCCATCATATCCTCAATCATCATTGGTTCACGATCAACATACACCGTCGGAATGTTTTCAATGCATTTAACGTTGGTATCACCAGCAATGTATATAATACCACCCACTTGCAATGATTTTAACATGGCAATATATTTTTTTTCCAAATCCATTGCTTCATTCGTGTCACAAACAATAGCCATATATCCTTTTTTTAGTAATTCAATTTCGATTTCTCTAACAACACATGCAAAAAATTCATTCGTAATATCCGGTACAATCACACCAACAGCTTGTGCTTTATTTGCTCTTAGTCCACGTGCTAATTCATTCGGTCTAAAATCATATTTTTCAATAATGCTCATCACTCTTTGTTCTGTTTCTGATGAAAATCTACCATTTTGATTTATAACCCTAGATACAGTCGCTATGGATACTCCAGACATCTCAGCGATATCCTTCATGGAAATTTTTTCATTTTTCATTATAGGTATCCCTTCCTGTACTATTTTTAACATTTCTACAATTTAGTAATTAAAATAATAATAAAATATACTGTAAAATACAATCCTGTATTTTAATACCCTACTCTTGGATTATCATATCTCATTTTCTGCATGATCCGCATCAATCCAACCTTCATGATTAGCTCGTTTCTCAGCACTTTGCAACTTAGCGAATAGATTATAAGCCGCGCGATATCTGTCTAATTCATCTATCTCCGCCATAGTCAGTATTCCATATTCTCCATGTCCATTTCTTGTTAAATAAACACGGCTTGTTGCATCAACTTCTTTTAAGACTTCCGTATAATTTCTAAGATCAGATATTGGTTTTATCTTTGGCATAAAATCACTCCTTTGCTTTATTTTATAATCAAAAAAATAAATAAGCAAGTATATTCGCGTGTGAATTCACACGTGAATATACTTGCTTTTCACCAATCTTTCTAGTTCACCTACGTAAAGTGCATCGTAAAATTCTTGGTCTATCTTTATCTCGCCACCGGATACTCATTGCAAAGCAATCTGTACGGAGCTTCATCCTCATCTATCGCTGGAAATCTTCCTACACCATCCTGGTAGAAACGGTTGTCATTCTGGTCATCATTACACATGGAAACTTCGCCAAGAAGCACCTTGCCACCCTCCGACAACACTTCAAAATCATGATACATATACGGTGTGATCGTAATACTCTCACCAGGTGTCAGACGCACTCTGCTTCCCGCCGGCACGACCGATACCTTGCCATCTGTATTGACTGTGACATCTGTATCCAGCATATTGCCGTCCTTATCTCCGTTATACACAGTAATATAGACATCATTACCACCACGATTGATAATATCTTCCATTTTACTCCAATGGAAATGCATGGCTGCTTTTTGTCCCGGATACATCATAAGAAGTTTTTCTGCATACGGTTTCACATATTTATCCATTTTCTGGTTACCATTTCTGACCGTGAACAGACCAAACCCATTTTTCGTAAAGTCTCCCATTCCAAAATCAGTAATATCCCAACCAAGACCATTATCTCTGATTTCATCGTATTCATGACCTTTTTCAAGCCACTCTTGCGGTGTCCAGTTCGCAAAAGGCGGTAGCTTGAATCCAGTTTCCCGCGCAAGTTCTTCCATATCCTTAATGACCTGATTGATTTGTGATCGTTTCATATTCTGCCTCCATTCTATTGCTATGCTGTTTCTATCTGCTCCATCATCTCATACACTTTTTCCAGTTCGACCGGTCTGCCCCAGATATACCCCTGGATCATATCACAGTTGTACTGTTTCAGGTACGCGATCTGATGTTCATCTTCAACACCTTCTGCTACAACACTCAGATCCAGGCGGTGCATCAGATCGATAAAAGTTCCGACGATCTGACTGCTACTTACATTCTTGCCTATTTTATCAATAAATGACTTATCAAGTTTTAACGTGTCAATCGGAAGGATCTGTAGGTAACTTATAGAAGAATATCCCGTTCCAAAGTCATCTAATGCAATCTTGATCCCCATATTTCTTAATTTCTGTAAAATTGCAGAAGCATAATTTTTTGCCGAAATATAGACACTCTCAGTAATCTCAAATTCAAGACTGGAAGGATCTACGTTCGTTTCTTTTAAAATCCTTTCTACTCTTTCCAAAAACGCAGGCTCCATCAACTGCACCGATGAGATATTGATAGACATCTTGATTGATGCGCCCATTCGTTCATTGATCTCTTTCACTGCAAGGCATGACTGTCTGATGATCCATTCACCGATCGTAATAATATATCCTTTTTCTTCTGCCACTGTAATAAACTTTTCAGGATTGACCTGACCAAATGCTTGCGATTTCCATCTCGCCAGTGCTTCAAATCCTCTCAGTTGTTTTGTTTTTAAATAAAACTGAGGCTGGAACGCCAAATACAGTTCTTCATTACTGATTGCATTTGTAAGCGCCGTATCAAAAGCAATTCGTTCAATCATGCTGTCGTTCATTACTTGACTGAACATACGGATTCCATTTTTACCGCCATCTTTTGCATGATGCATTGCAATATCTGAATAGCGAAGCAGTTCTGAGGTCGTCTTCCCGTTCTGTGGGTATCTTGCAACGCCAAAGCTCGCACTGACCCTGGCTTCCACTCCATCGATCATATGTAGTTTATCTGAAGCTTCGCGAAGCAGCTCAACATAATCAATTAATTCTTTTTCTTCCAGATCTTCAGAAATAACAATAATGAACTCATCTCCGCCAAATCTTCCAAACATATCATCTTTCCTGATGTGTCCCGAGACTTCAGAAGCAATGACTTTCATCAGACCGTCACCAAAGTCATGACCCATCGTATCGTTAATGACTTTAAAATCATCCAGATCGAACATTGCAATAGAAAATCCAGCGCTCTTCTGTTCTGCCATGTCTATTAAAAATTCTATTCTATTCAGAACCATAGTTCTGTTTGGAAGTTCTGTCAGGCCATCATAATATGCAAGCTGATTAATATGTCTTTCGTTCTCCTGTAAAATATCATTATACTGAAGCAGTTTACTGTTTTGTTCCTTTAATTCTTCTTCTGTTGCTGCAAATTCTTCATACAATGCGCAAAGTTCAACATTCTGCTGTTCAAGTTCCACGGAGCGTGTTCTAAGATTTGACGAAAAGTAAAAAATCAGACTGCACACAACAACAGTGAACAGCGCACTCATGATAATCGAAACAACACTCAGACTATTTATTGATGCAAAAAATAAAATATCCAAAATAAGCGATATACCTGTTAGTCCCATAGCGAGAATAAAACCTTTTTTTGTTTCTCTTATGGTCAGATATACCGCTATTAAGACTTCCAGTTCACTAATAATTCCTTTGATCAAAACATTAGGATTCCACAATGATATTACAAGAACTACAAGGTATGCTGACGCAAGTATGATCATTCTGACCACACTGTTTCGTTTTCCCTTTGCCGTATCAGCTTCCGCCGCAATGCTGTCTACAAATAACTTTATTCTGTCTTCCGCATTGATCATGAAAATTCCTCAGCGCTTCTATAGTTTTATCCCGATGTTTTT
>JAQVCQ010000135.1 GCA_028689715.1 Lachnospiraceae bacterium | reverse complement strand
TCCACTCTGAAGCAACTCTTCCATAAGGTGTTATGATGAAACTTTTAGCAAACTCTAAATCTCCCCCTGGTAAAGGTGCGACTCTGAACCTACGGTATCCTGCTTCTATTGGTTCAATACCAGCAATTCTTCTATATAAAAAATCACCAACTGCACCACTTGCATAATGATTATAAGAGATCATTTTATCGGTTCCATCATCTTCGATCGGACAGCTACCAGTATCATCCAAGCCATCCCATCTTTCCCATATCGTCGTGGCTCCCATTCTGACTTCATAGAGCCAGGAAGGACAGGTTTCATTTAACAGCATTTTATAGGCAACATCAGCATAGCCATTATCAGCAAGCACAAATAGAATGTACGGCGTTCCAGGAAACCCTGTTCCAATGCAATAATTTGATTTTTCAATCATTTTAACAAGATTACTCACAGCATTTTCTTTTTCTTTTCCTTGAAAAATATTAAAATAAAGCGGAAGTACATATGCAGTCTGGAACTCATTCTTTAGTCTTCCATTCCCATCTGTAAAAACCTCTTTATATGCATGCGCTACAAGCTCACCCAATGAATCATAATAATTTGAATCTTCTTTTTCACCCAGTATCTTTGCAATCTTCGAAAGCGTTCTGCTCGTATTGCAAAGACTTGCTGTTGCTGTCCACCGGCTTCTGCTTTGCCACTGACTCATTTTCGGTACATCAGGTGCCACCCAGTCTCCAAAGTGAAGGATTGATGGCGTATGCCATATATAACGACGTTTTCCAAAACTGAACAGTCCCGCCCAGAATTTGCAAGCTTTTACATATTTTTTCATCATGGAATAATTGTCCTGCAGAATTCTGATATCTCCCCTTGCACAATACTCGGCCCATGGTACAAGAATGCATGCATCTCCCCAAAAATCCATTGCCATCGTTGGCATCGTTGCAGGAAATCCGTAACCTTGTGCAGGAACAGTATTTGGTATCCCTCCTGTAGACCGCTGTTCTGATCTTACATCTTTCATCCACTTTGTTAAGAAGCGACTCATATCAAAGTTATAACATGCCGTAGGTGAAAAGACTGCCAAATCTCCCGTCCATCCCATCCGCTCATCTCTTTGCGGACAATCTGTTGGAATATCCATAAAATTAGATCTTGCACTCCATACTATATTCTCCTGAAGTCTGTTCAACTTCTCATTGGAACAACGAAAACCTCCTGTACGTTCTAAATCAGAAGAGAGTACAAAAGCTGATACCTGAACATCCGCTTCTCCGATTCCCTGTATACTGATATATCGAAACCCCATATAAGTAAGTCTTGGAGAATATTCCTGTTCTCCCTGAACGCAGATATAAGTTGCACAGGCTTTTGCTGTTCTTAAAAAAACTGTATTTAAAGAACCGTCCTGATTCAAAATTTCAGCATGGCGGACCTGAATTTTCTGTCCATGACTTCCATTTATTTTCAGTCTGACCACACCTGCAAAGTTCTGTCCAAAATCATAAATTAATTCATTACCCACTTTATTAACAGAAACCGGCACCATGAGTTCCTGTGCATGTACAGGTGCTCCATATGCTGCTTGTATAGATGGAGAAATTCGCAGGGTCTCTTTTGCTGCTTTATTCCAACTTACCTGATTCAGATCTACTGTCGCATCATACGTTTCCCCATCATAGAAGTCTGCCATCTGATAGTTTCCACTCTCTGTGACTTCCCATGTATTATCTGTCTTGATTACCTCGGATGTACCATCTTCATAGTGAACATACATCTCCAGCAAGATTGCCTGTCTGTCAGCACTTACTCTGTTCTTACGAGTAAATACAAAAGAACCAACTGCCCATCCGCCTCCTGTTACTGCGACTAGCGTACTTTCTTTTGACAGCAAACCTGTCACATCATATACCTGGTACTGCAAAGAAGTCTTATATGAGGTGAACCCCGGTGCAAAATATTCATTTCCAACTTTTTTCCCATTAATGAACAACTCATAAATACCAAGTGCTGTTGCATAAATCTTTGCGCTGGTTATTTTTTTTTCAGTAGAAATATGTTTTCTAAATGTCATTGGCTTAGGTGAGACCTTTTTTTCTGTAAAATGATAGGTTTCATCACTGATCCATTCTGCCTGCCACGGAGTATCAAATCTTCCTGTTTCAAAACTCAAGTCTGCTGTCGCGGTCTCCCCATAACTGTCTATTGCTGTAACTTGCGCCTGATAGGTCGTAAATGGCTGTAGTTCTTCCCCTTCATAGCGGATGGCAATTTGCTCTTTGAATGTCTTACTCCATCCATTTACTGCAAGTGTTGCCTCTTTCAGAATAACATGATCCTGATCGCTTTCTAATGAAAAGCTGAAGCTTGGCTGCTTCCTGTCTGTCACACATCCCTGCTCTTTATTTTCACAGGTGAATTTTGTTATTTTAAGCATAGCTTCCTCTCCCTTTTCTTCTTTCCATTCACTAAAACGTAGTATACAGAAATTTAGAAACTAATTTTGTAAATGTCGTAAACGGTCATTTAAAAACCGTATTTTGTATCTATTGTGAAAAAATCCTGCTGCTATAGACAGACCATGCATAGTTGACTTTATAAGAAGATACGAATTCAGTCTCTGCCAAAAGTACAGCATCCGTTCCGTTCAAAAGTTCGAATCCGACCTGACAACCTTCTGGCTTGATCTCTTCAAGTACAATTTGCTCCATCTTGCTGCATCCAAAAAAAGCATTGTCCTCGATAATACAAATATTCTTTTGTAAAACTAAGCACTTTAGTTGCTTCTCATCTTTGAATGCATCAGCCGCAATACCTGTTACAATCTCACCCTCCCATTTCGCTGGTACTATCAGACTGGTGCTTTTTCTGCCTTCTTCCGTCAGACCAGTAACAAAAACAGACTGATTCCGCTTTTCATACGTGAAACAGGGTACATCACCTTCTTCTGCTGCCGCCTCTTGTTCCTGTTTCATTTCAGGTGCCTCTGGTACCTCAATCGTTGTGGGCGAACTGTCACCAAGCATCGCTTTGATATCCCTTATCATTTGGCATGTATTGAATATTTTTCCACTTTGATTCAAGTGGAAATTGGTATCATAGAACCATTTGGCATCCATAACCATATCATTGGGATTTCCCATCATTTCGCAATGCAGGCTCTGCTGCAATTGGTCGTAATATGCGTCAATATTGATCGTATTATCTACCGCAAGATCATTCATTGGACTGAATCGATACCATACCATGCAGCCTCTTTCTGTACCAGTATCAATATATTGATTACATTCCTCCAAAAATTCTTTTTCCGGCAACCTATCTGAAAATTCTACCAGCGTTGTTGTATCGTATCCCATTGGCATGATATTCTGCTGACAATCTGCCCACTCAATGTCTCCATACTGATTAAAAGCCGCCCTTGAATAGACACCCGTTGGCTCAGGCGCATTCTGATCCTTCCAATAATTCCATTTGCTTACTGCAAAGTAGGGAAGTTGACCCATTAATTTCTGTAATTTTTCTCTATCAAATCTTCTAAGAAGTGCAAAGCTACCATCGAGTCCCTGCCACATGATTTCTGCGTTAAAATAATCTGATAAAGCCTGATGATTCTGTTCTGGCGATATAATAATGATGTCTCCACTTCGAATCTCGCTGATTGTAAGGTCAAACATAGCCGTCGTTCCCAGTGCCGCATACATACCAAAGTTGACCACCTCATAATCGGGCAGATATTTTTCTATCAATGCGCTGTCAATCCCAAATGCAAGACTGCTTCCACCCACTAAAATAATTCTCTTTCCTCTGGTTTCTTGAAGCCTTTCGCATTTATATTTCAATTCACCCATAAACGTTTTATCATATTGCGCCGGCAGGAAAAATGCTCCTATGATAAGATAGCCGGGTACTACAGCCAGTAAAAAAAACATATATAATACAAGCGTCCATTTGTGATTGATAAAGTCTCGTATTTTGTTTGAAATCTGGAACTTTGTGTCATGATCCATAATAAACACCTTCTAACCCACAGCTTAATTTAAAATTGAAAATAGATAAAACTACTGCCCGCATTTCTTGAAAATAAATCAAGCCATCCAAGTGCAGTCAATACAAAAATCAAGAACATCCACTGCAAATTTCCCAAAAAGTTTTTACGTATTCTTTCATATTCCACTGGTATTCTTTCCAGAACAGGCAGCGTCATAAGGCATAACAAAACATGCACCAGATTCTGTTCACTGAGTCCCATCAGACTTCCGGCCTGTTGCAGACCATCAAGGTTCCAGCCTGCTGTAAAGCTTTTTATTATCAATCCTGCATCCCCTATCGTTCGTGCCCGGAAGAATATCCATGTAAAGCACACCAGCAAATAGGTTGTTGTCTGCGAAATATATAGTGGCAGGTTTGCTTTAAAATTTGTCTTTTTTATTACTCTGTCAGCAATGATTAAAAATCCATGCAGCCCTCCCCAAGCCAAATAAGTCAAGGCAGTACCATGCCAGATTCCACTCAGTAAAAATATAACCATACTATTCACGCAGGTACGTAAGAATCCACCCCTGTTTCCACCCAGCGGTATATAAACATAATCCTGGAACCAACTTGTCAGGCTGATGTGCCATCTTCTCCAAAAATCCTGAATATCACGGGCACAATAGGGTCTGTCAAAATTTTCCATCAGCCTAATCCCCAGTATTCTTGCTGTTCCCACTGCAATATCTGTATATCCTGAAAAATCACAATAAATCTGCACAGAAAATAATATCGTTGCAAAAACAGAAGCCGGTCCATTCCCAACTGCTGGATTTTCATACACCGCATCCACAAATATGGCAAAAAAATCAGCAATCACAATTTTTTTAAAAAATCCTCTGAGTATTCTCTGCATTCCGCTGAGTACCATATCTTTTCCTGCACCACGCATATGATGCAACTGTGGAAGCAGATTTTCAGATCGTTCAATTGGACCAGCCACTAACTGTGGAAAAAAGGATATATGCAGCATATAGAACAGAAAATTTTTTTCTGCTTTCACCCTTCCCCTATACACATCGATCACATACGATAAAGTTTGAAATGCATAAAAAGAAATCCCTACAGGCGGCATATTAATAGCTCTTGACACCACAATGCTTCCAACACAGATTATGACAGACAAGATCAC
>JAQVCQ010000134.1:2239-5166 GCA_028689715.1 Lachnospiraceae bacterium | reverse complement strand
ATAAAATAATATGGTAAAATAATTACAATATTTATATTCGTAATGGAGGTTATTTATTGTGAATAGAAAAGAAGAGGCAGTTCAATTATTTGAAGGTGGATTTAATTGTAGTCAGGCGGTGCTTAGCGTTTTTTCTAATGAACTGTCTATTGACAAGGAAATGGCTTTAAAAATAGCAACGGGATTTGGAGGAGGCGCAAGAAATGGTGAGCTGTGTGGTGCGGTGTCAGGTTACAAGACCTGCAATGGAAGCTGCGAATAAAGGGGCGCTATTAAATCCTTGTCCACCATTTTACCGTGGAGAGGAAGTAACAGATGAAGTCATAGAATCTACGTTTTTTGTGGGTTATGCATTTAAGAAGTATTTATTGGATGTTCAACAGGCTATTATGCTGTATTGTTTATCATAATGACTGTGACTGTAGGGAGTGTAAAAGTGGAACGATCTATTATAGAAACTAAACAGATAGCATTAAGAGAATTTTCAATGGATGACCTCTCATCATGGCATCAAGTATTGTCAGATCAGGAAACAATGCAATACTATCCCAGTGCATTTGATTTAAATAAGACCAGAAGTTGGATTACTTGGAATCTTGAAAACTATAGCAGATATGGATTTGGTCTATGGGCTGTGATATTAAAGGAGACGCAAGAGTTTATCGGAGACTGCGGTATTACCATGCAAAATATTTATAATGATGGGAATTTGTTTCCTGAAATAGGATATCATATTGATAAGAGATTTTGGAATAAAGGGTATGCAACACAGGCATCAGGCGCATGTTTGAAATACATGTTTGAATACACAGAGTATAATGAGGTATTTGCATATCAAAAATGGACAAATATGCCATCAAGAAAAGTGGCTGAAAAAATAGGAATGCTACTTCGTGATGAATATGATTGTGATAAAAATACAAAAACAACTGTCTATTCAATTACAAGATCAGAGTATTACCTGGCAAATAGAAATAATTGAGGTATATATTCTAAAGGAGAAAATCTTATGGGTCGATTATGGAACATGATTTTTGGGTGGGAAGAAGTGCTGGTAACACCAGATATTAACCAGTATATGAAGATGAAAAATGAGTTGGAAAACAAAGGAATTCGAACACAGTCAGAATTTATAAATAACGCATCCAGCCATAGAGGCATTGGCTCCTTGAACAATGTAGGAATGTACTATCTCTATGTAAAAAAAGAGAAAGCCCAGTAAACAGGCGAAACGCTGTTACTGGGTTTTTCCTGTTATGGCTCGATTTATGAGCAAATAAAGTGAAAACAGACCGAAACCACCTGCAAATCCCGTTAAGAGTCTTCTTGGATTGGTAGATTGTCTGAACCCAGATTCCTGTAAAATCCAGTCAAATCCCATTAAACCAAGCAGAGAAATACATACTGGAAATTGTTTTCCTTTATAAAAAAAGCTACGATCAGGTATCTGGTGACAGCCGCTTGCATTACCTATGATACGAATGGTCTCTAGAAGTGATAGCCGCAATTTTGACATATATGTATGACCCTCGTCTTACTTGTAGTTTTGTGCTTTCCTTTCCCCATACCGCAAAGACCACATAATATGCCAGGGAAGCTGAACAGCATGAATCCGATGCATGCTATAAGACAAGTATAATTTAAAAAGTCAATCATTGAATTATCCCATTGAATATAATACACTCAAATTAAAAGGAATCGGTTTCATTGAGAAGAACCTAAACATAGAAAGGTAAAAGTAAAATAATGATAACAGAAAAAGAAGGTATCTTTTATCTAAACACTAAAAATACAACCTATGTGTTTGGAGTCACAAAATTCAAACATCTGGAACAAATATATTATGGTACAAAGCTGACTAATGAAGTTGAGGTTGGCGCGGTCAGATACAAACAGTTAGCACAAACGGGGACCACGGTCATGTATGATGCATCGGATGAAAACTACAGCATGGATACCCTTCCGCTTGAGTGGTCCGGATGTGGCAGAGGTGATTATAGATGTAACCCACTGGAAGCCAAAATGCCTGATGATACTTTTATAACAGATTTCACCTTTCAGAAGTATGAAATAATAAAGGGAAATGTGCCGATGCAGACACTCCCTTCTGCCTATGGAACAGAACATGAAACACAGACTCTTATAGTAACTCTGTTTGATGAAGTTCAGAATGTCACTTTGAAACTTTACTATTCAGTCTATGAAGCATGTGATGTTATCACCAGAAGGGTTGTCATGACCAATCATGCTGTGAAGGCTGTTTCTATTAGAAAAATTCAGAGCATGATGATTGATCTGAAGTATCGCAACTATGACATGGTGACCTTCGATGGAGGATGGATCAGGGAAGCACATAAGCATACAAAAGAAGTGACGTATGGTATGATTGTCAATTCCTCTACAACGGGTAGTAGTTCAAACAGACACAATCCTGGATTTGTGCTAGCGGAACATACTGCAACACAGGATCATGGATGGGTCTATGGATTTAACCTGGTGTATAGCGGGAATCATTATAGCTGTGTGGAACGAAGCAATCGAGACTTGATCAGAGTATCGATTGGGATTAACCCACACTGTTTTGAATGGCAGTTAAAACAGGATGAGTCATTTGAAACACCAGAAGCAGTTATGACGTTCAGCCAGCATGGATTCAATGGGATGAGTCATCAGTTTCATGACTTTGTGAATCATCACATTATTAGAGGAGACTGGAAAGGAAAAGACAGACCGATTCTGATTAACAACTGGGAATCTGATTTTTTTGATTTTCACGAAAGTGGTTTGCTAAAACTCGCAAGTCAGGCATCTAAACTTGGCATTGAACTCTTTGTCCTGGATGATGGATGGTTTGGAGAACGTAATCATGATAAGGCCGGACTAGGCGATTATCAGGTAAATCATAAAAAGCTCCCGCATGGATTGAT
>JAQVCQ010000134.1:0-2139 GCA_028689715.1 Lachnospiraceae bacterium | reverse complement strand
AATGCGAGAACGGCATTAGTAGGGTTTTATCAGACATTAGGGCAGGCAGCAGTGGGAATGGATCAATTGATAGTGAAAGAACTACAGCAGGATGCTATTTATGCTGTTTCAACTAGACCGCAGAATCTCTATCTTGATCGATTTGGTGGTTTGATCAAACATGCTATGCCCATTAAAATCAATCCGAAGGGTGTAATTCTTCGCACTGCCAATCAGGTCTATAGCTTAAAGGATTGTGTAGAGACATATCAGGCGTCAGGTCGTATATTGGAGGCAGGGATCTGCCTGAATGATCAGTTTATGGGAACGGGATATCATAACAATATGAGGATGCTTGGGGATTATGGCTCGAACATTTATCTGATAGAACAGAAAATAAACTGAAATAACGATGAAATAACGATGAAGTAACAATGAAATACAAAAAAGAATACAAGGAAGGAGTCTGCAAAATGAAATTAAAAAAGATCCATCATGTTGCAATTATCGTTTCCGATTATGAAAAGTCCAAAGATTTTTATGTAAACAAGCTTGGATTTGTAATCATAAGAGAGAATTATAGAGAAACAAGAGATGATTATAAGCTTGACTTAAAGTTAGGAGATTGTGAACTTGAACTGTTTGGAATCAAGGAAAGTCCAGCAAGACCCTCCTATCCGGAAGCATGTGGTCTCAGGCATCTTGCATTTCATGTAGAAGATATAGAGGATACCATACGATTGTTAAACGAGCAGGGAATAGAAACAGAACCAGTACGTTTGGATGAGTTCACAGATAAAAAGATGACATTTTTCAGAGACCCAGACGGATTGCCGTTAGAATTGCATGAATAGTAAATAAAAAGTTTGAAATTACGAAATACTACATAAGTTACATCTTAATCTACGACCAGGAAGTATGGTAAACAATCGTTCTTGTTATTAATATACAGATATACATGAAAAAAATGATTTCTGAAAGGAGAACGAGGATGTATTTATTAACGGTAATTTTGTTTGTAGCAATTGTGTTAAGTGTGACTGTCTTATCAGGAGGTGCAATATTGTATCTTGATTTTCCAAGCATTCTGATGATCTTGCTCTTGACAGCGGCCATGGTAATGGCATCAGGTCTGTCAAAAGCATTAGGGCGTGCGTTCCGAATCATGTCAGGGAAATATGAAGTTACAGATCATGTGCAGTTATCGGATAGTCTTGAGGCTGTGAACCTAACGATTCTGATGCTGCTGTTTTCAGGAGTGTTTGGAACTTTAACGGGAATCATCGCGACATTTGCATATGCAAAAGATACAGTGCTGCAGAATATTTCGGTTTCCTTACTGACAATATTCTATGGAATGATGGGTGCGATGTTTTTATTGCCAGTCAGGGCAAAAATAAAATCATTGCTGGCAAAGCAGGCATTAAAATGGAAAGAAGATCATGAAAAGATTATTGATTAAGTTTGCTGTCATATTATTTTATCTCTTTCTTTTAATGGCAGCAGCAGGATTTCAAATCCAACTTCTATTTGATGGCAAGAGTATCTTGCTGGTATTACTTGGAACGACTTTACTGTCCATTACAAATAATAATGGAACCGTTACATGGAAGAAACTAAAAAAGTTAATACCTTGGAATGCACAGATGACTGGTTATCTGACAAGTGCAGTTTACTTATTTATGGTCATGTCAAACGTGGATCAGAGCAAGTCAGTGCAGAGTCATGTGCAAATGCAGCAGATGGTTCTATGTTTTCGTCCGCTTTTGTATGCCTTGATTCTTCAGATCCTGATACGTGAAGATCCTGATAGTGCGCTTACGAAAAGTGAAAGTAATGCATTAAGTAACGAACACTATCATTTTGAAAAGACAATGATTGATCATAATAGTTTTGATGCGATGATACCGAAGTTATCTGCCATGGGATTTACACCGAGAGAGATTGAGGTGGCAAGATGCTTATGTATGCTGCAGTCAAATGCTGACATAGCAGAAGCACTTGTTCTTTCAGAAACGACTGTTAAAAAGCATATATCCAATATCTACAAAAAAGTTCCAGTAGAAAACAGGGAACAATTCAGGTTATTTGTTAAGTCACTCGTGGAACAGAAATAAATATGAGAAATTCAGATTAATATGGTAAGATCTCATATGTTTT
>JAQVCQ010000133.1 GCA_028689715.1 Lachnospiraceae bacterium | reverse complement strand
TTCTCTTTCAATAAAATTCTATTCCTTGTGAAAAAACTGATAAATAGATACTGCAACGTTCTCTGTAATTCCTTTGACCTCAGTCAGTCTGGACAGGTCAGCTGATTTGATTTCATCGATCGATGCAAAGTGTTTCATCAGCTCTTTTCTTCTGGAAGGTCCAACACCGGGGATGTCATCCAGTATTGACCGTACCTGCGTTTTTCCCCGAAGTGATCTGTGATATTCAATTGCGAACCTGTGGGCTTCGTCCTGTATTCGGGTAATCAGTCTGAATCCTTCCGATGATCTGTCCATTTCGATCTCTTCGTTTTGATAATAAAGTCCTCTGGTTCTATGATTATCATCTTTTACCATACCACATACCGGTATCCGCAGATCCAGATCACGCAGGACTTCACGTGCAATGTTTACCTGACCTTTTCCACCATCCATCAACAACAGGTCAGGGAATTTGGTAAAGCTTCCAAGTTCCTGCGTAATGTCTTTTTCTTCCAATGCTTTTCGTTCTTCGATTCCATGCAGAAAACGTCTGGTCAGCACTTCTCTCATGCAGGCATAATCATCCTGCCCATCCACTGACTTGATCTTGAATTTTCGGTAATCACTTCTTTTTGGTTTTCCACGCTCATACACCACCATGGAGCCTACTGTCTCAAACCCACTGATATTGGAAATATCAAATGCTTCCATTCTGATGATACTTCCCAGACCTGTCAGCTTTTCTATCTCACGGACTGCACCGATCGTTCTTCCTTCTTCCCGTTTCATTCGTTCTTTATCTTTGCTTAATATCAGATTCGCATTCTGCGATGCAAGCTCGACCAGTTTTTCTTTTGTTCCGATTTTTGGTACCTTTAAGCGGACTTTACTTCCTCTTCTGAGACTAAGCCATTGTTCAATCACTTCCTGATCTGACAATTCCATTTGTAGCATGAGTTCTTTGGGAATAAATGGGGTGCCTGCGTAATACTGTTTTACAAAATCTGCAAGAATATCTTGCTCTTCATCATCTGACACATGTGTCATATAAAAATGCTCACGTCCGATCAGTCTGCCATTTCTGATGAAAAAGACTTGAACAACTGCATCATTTTCATCTTTTGCAAGCGCAACGATATCTTTATCCTCCTGCCCGCTGTCAGTAATTTTTTGTTTCTGAGAAATCATATTCACACTTCCAAGCAGTTCTCTGAACTCGATCGCTTCTTCAAATCTTAGTTCTTCCGAAGCCTGTGTCATCTTTTCTTCCAGTTCCCTGACCACAGACTTATGGTTCCCATTCAGAAAATCCAGTGCTTTCTCAATATTTTCAAGATAATCTTCTCTGGAAATATATGCCTGACAGGGGGCGCTGCATTTTTTGATATGATAATTCAGACATGGTCTCTCTTTTCCTATGTCCCTTGGAAGAACACGATTACAGGTTCTCAGCTGATAGAGCCTGTTAACAAGCTCTATTGTATCCTTAACCGCTGTAGCGCTTGTAAATGGTCCAAAATACCTTGCTTTATCCTTTTTCATCTCTCTTGAAAAAAGAATTCTTGGATAAGGTTCACCTGTTGTAACTTTAATATATGGATAGGTCTTGTCATCTTTGAGCATTGTATTGTATTTCGGTGAATACTCTTTGATCAGGTTGTTCTCAAGGACAAGTGCTTCTAATTCAGAGTCTGTCACGATATACTCAAACCTGCTGATCTGTGATACCATTTTTTCAATTTTCGCCGTTTTTTTTGTACTTTTTCTAAAATAGGATTTTACTCTGTTTTTCAGAACGATGGCTTTTCCGACATAAATAATGGCATCATAACTATCATGCATGATATAGACCCCAGGTTTATCAGGAAGTTTTTTCAATTCACTTTCAATATCAAATAACTCATTATTTTCCATAAGATCTCCCAGTCATCATAAAAAAGGCTCAGGATGCCCTAAGCCTTAATCATTTATGTAAAAAGAATCGGTTCTCCGGTTCATTTAAAAACTATTCATTGTTCTCTGGTTCTTCAAAGGCTTTCATACCTTCTGTATTTCGAAGAATGGACTCTTCCATAAACTCCAGTTTCTGATGTAATTCTTCAGATGGACTGCTTTCTGCAGCGTTTTCACCGTTCAATTCACGGTCTTGACTATTTTCAGATGGTTCTGATTGAGAATCATCACTTGGAGACTTTTCTGTATTTAAAGCAACAGTATTCTCAACATCTGCACTTTCATCAACTGTGATATTTTTACATTCATTAAAAATTTTCATAAATTCTTTTCCAGTGATCGTTTCCTTTTCGATCAGATAGTCAGCAAGCTTATCCATAACTTTTCTGTTTTCTTTTAACAGTTTTTTAGCGAGTTTATAACTGTCTTTGATCAGTTTGGTCACTTCACCATCAATATCAGCAGCAGTTGTGTCACTGCAGTTCATGACAGATCTTCCATCAAGATACTTGCTCTCTACAGACTCAAGTGCGACCAGTCCGAATTTTTTGCTCATTCCATATTGTGTTACCATGGCTCTTGCAATGCTGGTTGCTTTTTCAATATCGTTTGCAGCTCCTGTCGTGACCGTATCAAAGACTATCTCTTCTGCTGCACGTCCACCAACGAGTCCGACCAGCATATCTCGAAGTTCTGCTTCTGTATTTAAGAATTTTTCTTCTTCCGGTACATGCATAACATATCCTAGTGCTCCCATTGTTCTTGGAACGATCGTAATTTTTTGTACTGGTTCTGAATTTTTTTGAAGTGCACTGATCAGAGCATGACCTACTTCATGGTAGGATACGATTTTCCTCTCTTCTGCACTCATAATTCTGTCTTTCTTTTCTTTTCCAACAAGTACGACTTCCACTGCTTCAAAAAGATCTTTCTGGCATACAGAACCTCGACCTTCTTTTACAGCATTGATCGCTGCTTCATTGATCATATTGGCAAGATCTGAACCAACCGCACCACTTGTTGCCAGCGCAATCGCATCAAAATCTACTGTATCATCCATTAATACATCTTTCGCATGTACTTTTAATATTTCAACACGACCTTTTAAGTCAGGTTTATCAACTATGATCCTTCTATCGAACCGGCCTGGACGCAGCAATGCTTTATCTAAAATCTCCGGTCTGTTCGTTGCACCAAGTACCAGAATACCTTTTGATGTATCAAAACCATCCATTTCTGATAAGAGCTGGTTCAGAGTCTGTTCTCTTTCTTCATTACCTCCGCCAAATTTTGAATCACGGCTTCTTCCAATTGCATCAATTTCATCTATAAAAATGATACATGGTGCATTCTTGGTCGCTTCTTTAAACAGGTCACGGACTCTGGAAGCACCAACACCTACATACATCTCAATAAAATCCGATCCGGTCAGTGAAAAGAATGGAACTTTTGCCTCTCCTGCGACTGCTTTGGCAAGCAGGGTCTTACCTGTTCCGGGAGGTCCGACAAGAAGGGCTCCTTTTGGAAGTTTTGCACCGATCTTTGAATATTTTGCAGGGTTATGCAGGAAGTCGACCACTTCCTGAAGAGATTCTTTTGCTTCATCCTCACCGGCTACATCTTTAAAAGTAATTCCTGTTTCTTTTTGAACATATACCTTCGCATTGCTTTTCCCAACTCCCATTGGTCCGCCACCCTTTGACATTCTTTTAAAAATAAAACTGAGTGCGACCCACACAAGAACGAAAGGTAAAATATATGTTAATATCAGAGAAATGAAATATCCTGAATTATCCTGTACAACACCTTTTACTTCAACATTATGATCAACAAGATACTGAACCAGTCCCTCATCTTCAACAAGTCCTGTATAGTAAAGAACTTCAGGCTGAGACATAACAAGCGGTGTTTCCTGTGTTTCACTCAAAGGTGTAATATTTATTCGGTCAACAGCAAGCTCAACACTCTCTACTTTTCCTTCTTCCACCATTGTCAGAAATTCGTTATAACTGATCTCCTGTTCTGTGCCACCACTAATGACTCTCATGAAGTAACTCATGATAAGAAGAGAGATCAAAGCCGTAACAAGCAGTAACATCAGATTTTGCTTTTTGGGCTGCTGCCCATTACCACCCTGATTATTATTGCCTCCAGGTCTGTTGCCGTTCTGATTACCGGAACCATTACCACCATTATATTGATTCAAATTATTGTCCATTCACGACTCCTATCTAAAACTTCTTTCTTTTTTGAAATTTCTTTATTTTGAGATTTCTTTATTATTATAGAGATAGTAATTTCATAAATCAATATAATCTTTATGAATTATAAGAACCGTCTATAAAAGATTTATTAAATTTTTCAAGGCAAACGGTAGATTTTTAGTCTTTGTTTGATATATAATGTTATGAATATGGGGTTCCATATTATTCTTAGGAGGATTAGTTATGTCAGTAAAGTATGTATTTGTTACAGGAGGCGTCGTTTCAGGTCTTGGAAAAGGAATCACTGCAGCTTCTCTCGGAAGATTGTTAAAAGCCCGCGGTTATAAAGTCACCATGCAGAAATTTGACCCTTATATTAATATAGACCCGGGTACCATGAATCCGATTCAACACGGAGAAGTTTTCGTTACAGATGACGGCGCGGAAACTGATCTTGACCTTGGTCATTATGAAAGATTTATCGATGAGAGTCTTGATAAGAATTCTAATGTTACCACCGGAAAAATTTACTGGTCGGTTCTTCAAAAAGAACGACGCGGAGATTACGGCGGTGGAACGGTACAGGTCATCCCTCATATTACCAACGAGATCAAAAGTCGTTTTTATCGAAACTTTACAGATGAGGATACCAGAATTGCCATTATCGAGGTCGGCGGTACTGTCGGAGATATTGAAAGCCAGCCATTCTTAGAATCGATCAGACAATTCCAGCACGAAGTAGGCCGCGAAAATGCAATTCTGATTCATGTTACATTAATTCCATATTTGCGTGCTTCTCAGGAAATGAAAACAAAACCAACTCAGGCAAGTGTAAAAGAACTTCAGGGAATGGGAATCCAGCCTGATATTATCGTCTGCAGAAGCGAGTATCCAATCGACAAACAGATGCGTGACAAAATATCTTTATTCTGTAATATTCCAAGCAATCATGTTCTGCAGAATCTTGATGTTGAATATTTATATGAAGCACCACTTGCTATGGAAAATGAAAATCTTGCACAGGTAGC
>JAQVCQ010000132.1 GCA_028689715.1 Lachnospiraceae bacterium | reverse complement strand
ATTTCACAGCCGAGTCTGTCAGCGGCAGTCAGGGATCTGGAAAGCGAAATGCAGATCATTTTATTTTCCCGTAATTCCAAAGGTGTCATCATTACACCCGAAGGGATAGAATTCTTAAGTTATGCAAGACAGATCATGAATCAGGTAGATCTGCTGGAAGACAAATATTATACTGGGGAATCTGTAAAGAAAAAGTTCGGTGTTTCAACGCAGCATTATTCTTTTGCAGTAAAAGCTTTTGTTGAAACTGTAAAAAGTTTTGATATGGAAGAATATGAATTTGCAATCAGAGAGACAAGAACTTATGATGTCATACAGGATGTGAAATCTGGTAAAAGTGAACTTGGAATTTTATATCTGAATGAATTTAATGAAAAAGTCATTCAAAAGCTCCTGAAAAATGAACAACTAGTATTTCATGATCTGATTCAGTGCAAGGCTTATGTATACTTATACAAAGAACATCCATTAGCAAAACTACATGAAATTGCATTGGAGGATCTGGAAGAGTATCCTTGTCTGTCATTTGAACAGGGAGAGCACAATTCGTTTTATTTTGCAGAAGAAATTCTAAGCACCTATGATTATAAAAAAACGATCAAAGCCTGTGATCGGGCGACCATGCTGAACTTAATGGTCGGACTTTACGGCTACACGCTTTGTTCCGGAATCATTTGTGAAGAATTAAATGGCGGAGATTATATGGCAATACCTTTAAAATCGGACACGGTCATGAGAATTGGTTATATTACATTAAAAAACTCCATGATCAGTCAGATCGGACAAAGATATCTGGAAGAATTAGGAGCATATATGAAGTCGAACCAGTAAAGGGGAAAAAAGATGAATCCTGATCAGATCATTAACAATATTGAAAAGGTCATTACCGGGAAACATGAAGTGATTACATTGCTTACAACAGCGCTTCTTGCAGGAGGTCACGTTTTATTAGAGGATGTACCGGGTGTTGGGAAAACAACGCTGGCAAGAAGCCTGGCAAAGACAATAGACTGTGGTTTTACACGAATCCAGTTCACACCGGATACACTGCCAAGCGATATTACAGGTCTTAGTGTTTATAATATGAAGAAATCAGAATTTGAATTTGTTGAAGGTGCAGTGATGAACCATATTATTCTGGCTGATGAGATCAACAGAACAGCACCTAAGACCCAGGCGAGTCTGTTGGAAGCCATGGAGGAACAGCAGGTCACTGTTGACAGAGTAACGTATCCACTACCGGCTCCCTTTATGATCATTGCAACACAAAATCCTGTTGACAGCCTTGGCACCTATCAGCTCCCAGAAGCTCAGCTGGACAGGTTCATGATGAAACTTACGATTGGATATCCTGATTCCAGGCATGAAAAGATCATGATGAAGCAGAAATTGAATGGTGATACTGAAAAGAATCTTGAGGCAATTGTAAGTAAAGCAGAACTGGTAAAAATGCAGGAAGAAGTAAAACAGGTTTATGTTCATGATGATCTTCTTGAATATGTCATTGAAATCATGAATAGAACAAGAAAAAGTCTGCGACTGTCACTGGGAGCAAGTCCAAGAGCAACCATTATGCTGGTCAATGCTGCACAGGCATATGCATACCAGAATGGAAGAGATTTTGTGATTCCGGAAGACATCATATTCTTATCACATTACGTGATTCCTCACAGATTCTTACTCTCACAGGAAGGACGTATCAATAAAATATCTGCATCAGGGATATTGAATGACATCTTAAAAGAGACGCGTGTTCCAGTATTAGAGTAGTAGAAGACACAATGAATTTGGGGTGGGAATAAAATGAAGCACAGTCGTGTTCTTTATTTTTTCATGTTAGTCATTTCAATCATTTTTATAAGCTATAAGGGCGGAAGCATCCCGTACCTGTTTTTTTATTTTGTCCTGATGCTTCCAATATTTTCTTTTGGCTATACCCTGATCGTATACATGCGTTTTCGGGTCGCCCAGAATATTGACAGTATCAGAATGATCAAAAAAATACCACTACCATATCAGGCAGTGATCGCGAATGAAGATTACTTTACTTATACCAGTATGAGACCAGAGTATTTTGAGGATTTTACAAAAGTAATGATGAATGAAGAACGGGATTCTTATGAAATTGCACCTAGGTCTTCGCTCAAAATGAATGGAACTTTATATGCACAGTTCAGAGGGACATTTGAAGCAGGAATCAGCTCGATAGAAATAAAGGATTTTCTATATTTATTTACTATTCGTTATCCGCTCATGAGCAGGCTTAAGATCATAGTGAGTCCAAGGCTCATTTCTATGCAAAGATTAAATCTTGTTCAGTGGATGGAAGAATCTGACAGGATCAGGAAAATAAAAAAGGGTACGAATGAAGTCTATGATCCAGAAATCAGAAAATATACAAAGGGTGACAGTCTGAAACAAATTCACTGGAAATCTTCAGCAAAAAAAATGGAACTGATGACACGAAAAATAATCGAAATCGAGGACCCAAGCCCTGTTCTTTTTTTAGACCTGAAAGAAACACGGAAATCAGGCAGGCTAAAGATCGCACAGGAAGATAATATTGTAGAACTTGCGCTTGCAGTTATTAGACAGTTCCTTAATACAGAGACATCCATTTTTTTGTGTTCACAAGATGAATATTACAGGGAAGTATTGATCAGAGATGAGCGGGAATTTGATCAGTTCTATACTGATTCGGCAGAAATAGCTTTTAAAGACCATATTGGAATCGAAGAACAGATTTTGTCATATTATCAGAAACATATAAATGATAAAGGATGTCTGATACTGATTACCGGAAATATGGATCCGGAATTAATGGAGTGCCTTTCCTATGTTGTGAAGAATGATTATTCTGTGGCATTATTTTATTTTGGGACACAGTTCGATGAAGAAGAAAATAACAGAGTACGTTTTTTAAAGGATGAAGGTATAATGAGCTATTGTATTCATCCGGAAGAAGATTTAGAAAAAATATTTTGAAACAGTCATGCAGAGGGAGATGGATGAAATTCAAATTTGTCATATTTCAGAGTCTTGAAGAACTGTATTACTTTATCATGGTTATGTTATATACACTGGCAGTGTTGTTTTGTGCGGATGATCTTATTGGATTCGGATTTAACAGACTGGCAGTTTTCTTTGCTTGTGCGCTACTTGTTGCAATACTGCTTCTTATCAAAAATCATAAAAGGGAAGCAATCACATATTATATCATGACAGGTGTAGTATTATTTTTTTTAGTGATACTAAAAGTATCGGGAGTATCTTTTGAAAAGTTTTATCAAGGAACAAAAGATTATCTGAATTCCTCTCAGAACAGAAACTATGAGCTGGATCATTTTTATGCATGGGTCATTGCAGTTCTTCTGTTTGTTATGCTGTACTTAGTCCTATTCATATTCGTGAGGTACAGAATTTGGAATATTGTATTCACAGCATTGTTATCGATTATTTCAGGTGTTATTTTCTTTTCAGGCAGCCAGATTTTGATCAGCACAGTAACGATCATATTGTTTTTGATCGTGATCAATACATCAGAGTATCTTTCAGTTAATAGAGGGAAATATTATCTGCTTCCATTTTGTGCAGCGGCTGTTCTGCTTCCTTCTTTGTTACCTGTAAAGAGTGAGCCTGTAAAATGGACATTTGTCAAAGAAGCGGGACAATATACCCTGAATCATATTGAAAAAATCATGGAGAACTGGAAAATACTGATTGGACAGGAGGAATATCTTTTTTCAATTGGTGAGGCGGGATACTCCGAAGATGGTATGATCCAGGGGACACTTGATAGTTCTGACATAAGGACTTATATGACAGTGGATGCGGATTCATTAGATACTGTTTACTTAAAAGGCAGTACCTATCTTTACTACACAGGGAATGGATGGATAAGAGCCGGCGAAGAAGAGCAAACTGACCTTGACGTAATTGACCATTATGATTATGACTGGATGGAATTGCAGAACAGTCTTACTGATGCTGGTCTGTCAGAGGATGAATTGGATGAATTGAGTAGGAAGCATAAGCTGGTCATTGAATATAATGATATTTTAACAGGAAGCTTGTTCTATCCATTAAAGACATTTCGTTTTAGCGGGAAGAATACCGAATCTTTAATAGGCCACGGAGCAAATCTTGCAGCAGGTCAATTGCTTGGAAAACAAAGCAAATATGAACTTGATTTTTTGGAGATTGATTACGAAAAGCTATATAGTAGACTAAACAGGAATCAATTGACTGATGAATCAAAAGCACCTCAGAATCATATCATAAATAAATATTATACCATGTTGCCCAAGTCAGTATCGGACAGGACCTATGATCTTGCTGCATCTGTGTGTGAAGGTGCAGAAAGTGATTATGAAAAGATCTGTAGAATTGAAGAATATCTTCACAGATTCCAATATAGTAAAAGAGTCGATCGTGAAAGTGAGGAAAAAGATATTGTAGACTACTTTCTGTTTGAGTCCGAAAAGGGTTATTGTACCTATTTTGCTTCTGCAATGGTCGTACTTTGCAGGACACAAGGTATCCCGGCCAGATATGTTGAAGGATTCTTTGGTGTATGGGATCAGTCCTCTAAAAGCAAGATAGAAATAACAGGTGAGAATGCACATGCATGGTGTGAGGTCTATATTCCTCAGATGGGATGGGTATCATTCGAGCCCACGCCTTCTGTATACCAGCAGACGCATCAACAGGATAAATCAGAATATCAAAATCAAGGAATAATAGAAACTCCGTATCACGCTGAAGCGGTCGTTGATGATCTGGATCAAAAAGAAAAATTAGTAACAGAAGCAGAGAACAGCATGAAAAAAGTAGTAAGGGTATTGTTGATCATGACTGGCACTTTCCTGAGTCTGGTTCTCATTTTACTGCTTCTGTCTTATAAAATGCAAAGTACAAAAAGAAGGTCGCATTATGAACAAATGAAACCGGAGGAAAGGGTCATTCTGGAATTCGGTCTGATCAAAAAACTACTTCTCCTTCTTGGTCATCCGGTGGCAGATAATCTGACGGCTGAAGAATTGATTCGTTTCATGACAAAAATGACAGATACTTGTCATGATTTTAAGAAATTACATTTTACATTCTGCGAGGCAAGATATTCAAACAAACAGTTGGAACCGGGTTCTGAAGAAATATTTCGTAAAATCAGAGTTCAGTTAGAAG
>JAQVCQ010000031.1:22216-25029 GCA_028689715.1 Lachnospiraceae bacterium | reverse complement strand
TCAAAGCGTGATACCATGAGACTGATTCGCATCCTTGAGCAGGAAAAACCTGACGTGATCCACCTTCATAATATTCATGGATTTTATTTAAATGTAGAATTATTTTTTCAATATCTGAAAAAACAAAATATTCCTGTGGTGTGGACATTGCATGACTGTTGGCCATTTACAGGTCATTGTGCATATTTTGACTTCGTAGGATGTCAGAAGTGGAAGAAAGAATGTTACCGTTGTGTACAAAAACGCAGTGCATATCCCTATTCACTAATTTTTGACCGGTCGAAAGAAAATTACCTGAGAAAAAAAGAACTTTTTACAGGGCTAAAAAATTTGCATATTGTAACACCAAGCCACTGGCTTTCGGAGCTTGTCAAAGATTCTTTTCTGAGTGAATACCCAGTCAGTGTCATTCCAAATGGGATTGACCTGAATCAGTTCAGACCAATGAAAACCGAAGCGAATACCAGAATCATACTTGGCGTTGCCAATATCTGGGAGAAGCGTAAAGGCCTGATTTATTTTGAAAAACTGTCGAAATTACTAAAAGAAAACGAAACGATTTTTTTAGTGGGAGTCAGTAAAAAACAGCAAAAAGATCTGCGAAAGAAGGAACGACTGGGAGAATTGCCAACTGGTAAAATCAAGTCAATACAACGAACTGAAAATCAGCAGCAGCTGGCTGAACTATATTCAAAAGCATATGTCTATGTAAATACAACGATGGAAGACAATTTCCCGACAACAAATCTGGAAGCGCTTGCATGCGGAACACCTGTGATTACCTTTGATACAGGAGGAAGTCCGGAATCTGTTGAGAGCGACTGCGGAATCGTAGTTCCTCAAAAAGATGTTTCAGCGCTATACAGGGCGATCAGTACGATCAGACCTGATGCAAAAGCCTGCAGACGCAGAGCACAGATGTTTTCGGCGCAGGACAGATTTGGAGATTATGTTTCTCTTTACAGAAGAGTTGCAGGAACAGAGCAAAATAAATAACAGTAAGGAAGCAAAAATGGCCCAAAAAGTATCAATTATTACAGCGACCTACAACAATGCCATTCAGTTAAAAGAGATTGCAGAAAATGTTCTGAAGCAGGATTATAAGAATATTGAATATATTATAGTAGATGGGGGCTCTACAGACCAGACACCACAAGTGATCGAGGAAATCAAAGATTGGTTCGGTGATAGGATGAAAGTGATCTCAGAGCCAGATAAAGGAATCTATGATGCCCTGAATAAAGGCATCCTTGCTGCGACCGGAGATGTGATAGGATGTTGTTACGATCAGTTCACATCAACAGACGTGATCAGTAAAATGATAGCTGTCATGGAGCAGGAAGGCAGTGACGGAGTACATGCAGATATTCATTATATGCAGAATGGATCTGTGATCAGAAAGTGGCATCAGGGACAGGGCAATATTCGCTTTGGATGGCTTCCTGGTCATCCAACACTATATCTGCGGAAAAAAATATATGACCAGTATGGTCTCTATAAAGTAGATTATAAAATAGCAGCTGACTATGAGTTTATGATCAGAATATTGAAGGATCATAAAGTAAAGTTATCCTATATTCCGGAAGTTCTGATCAATATGGAGCATGGCGGGACCAGTACGAACAGCCTGTCAGCATATCTGTTGTCTTTAAAAGAAGGACATCGTGCTCTGGTGGAGAACCATGTAGCATTTGCATGGTTTACCGACTGTTGCAGAACAGCACGTGTTTTGCTACAGTTTTTAATAAAATAATGCAATCAATGAATCAGCATGAAAGATGGATATTAATATGAAGAGCATTATCATTATACCAGCCTATAATGAAGAAAAGAGCATTCTGGATACGGTGGAAGACATTAAGAAGTATGCACCGGAATTTGATTATATTGTGGTAAACGACTGTTCTGCGGATCAGACTTTACAGGTATGCAGGCAAAATAGGATTCCCTGTCTTGATCTTCCGGTCAATCTTGGAATTGGCGGTGCAGTACAGACGGGTTATCATTATGCAAAAGAGAATGGCTATCAGATCGCAGTACAATTTGATGGAGATGGTCAGCACGATGCAAAATATCTTGACACAATGAAACGCGTTTTGCTGGAGCAGAATGCGGATATGGTCATTGGATCCAGATTTATAGAGAAAGAGGGATTTCAGTCCTCTGGTCTTAGAAGAATGGGAATTCGGTATTTTACGATTCTGATCAGAATTCTGACAGGAGTCCGGATCACAGATCCAACTTCAGGAATGAGAATGGCAGGAAGCCGAGCCATTACAATATTTGCAGAACACTATCCGAAGGATTATCCGGAACCGGAAAGTGTGGTCGCAGCGATTCGTCAGGGACTGAATGTAAAAGAAATCCCAGTGGTCATGCGTAGCAGAATGGAAGGCGTTTCTTCCATTTCAGCCGGAAGAAGTATTTACTATATGATAAAAGTTACGCTCGCGATCTTTCTTGAGCGCTTAAGGAGGTATTGAGATGCAGAAGCTTCAGATGATTGCAGCGCTGATCCTGCTGGCTGGAATGTTTTATCTGATTCATATGATGAGAAAGAGGAAACTGGATATCAAATATGCACTTTCCTGGATGCTTATGATCACAGTCATGTTGGTGGTAGATCTGTTTCCGCCAATCCTCAGCCTGATCTCCTATTTATTTGGGATAGCAACACCAGTCAATACATTGTTTTTCCTGGGTTTTATTTTTTCTCTTGTATTGATCTTTGTTCTTACAGTATCGGTATCACGACTTTCTGAGAGAATCAGACAACTTTCGCAGGCAATGGCGTTGCTTGAACAAAAAGTACG
>JAQVCQ010000031.1:0-22116 GCA_028689715.1 Lachnospiraceae bacterium | reverse complement strand
AATATTTTCAACGAGGAGATAATGGTATGAAGAAGTTAATAATAACAGGCTGCAATGGGCAGTTAGGAAGAGCAATCAATCAGTATTATGCGGGTAACACGGAGTATGAGCTGGTGAACACAGATGTTGCAGAACTTGATATTACGAATGTAGATGCAGTGACAGGGTTCGTATCCGAGGTCAAGCCTTATGCGATCATTAATTGTGCGGCACACACAGCAGTAGACGCATGTGAAGTACAGGGTGACAGTGCATATCGAATCAATGCGCTGGGTCCACGGAATCTTAGTATTGCTGCGACGAAGAACAAAGCAAAAATGATTCATATTTCCACAGATTATGTTTTTCCGGGAAATGGAACAACACCATATACAGAATTTGACCCGGTCGGACCGAACAGTATGTATGGAAAGACAAAGCTTGCAGGGGAGGAATTTGTCAAATCATTTGCCAGTGAATATTTTATTTTAAGAACAGCATGGTTATATGGAGATGGGAAAAATTTTGTAAAAACAATGCTTGCATTGTCTGAAAAAAATGATACGATCCGCGTTGTGAATGACCAGCTTGGAACACCAACAAGTGCTACAGAGCTTGCAAAAGCCATTGGATATCTGCTTCCAACTGATAATTTTGGAACCTTTCATGCGACCTGTGAAGGAAGTTGCAGCTGGGCAGATTTTGCTCAGATGATTTTCCGCCTTGCAGGGAAGAACACCAAAGTAGACGGCATCTCAACAGCAGAATATAATGCACCTGCAGCAAGACCGGCTTATTCCATTCTTGATAATTATATGCTGCGTCTTACAAGTGACTACAAATTTGCAGAGTGGGAAGATGCAATCAAAGAATACATGAAGTCATTATAATCATCATAATAGGATATTATAATTTGGGAGAAAGACAGTGCAGAATAAAGAACGCCTGTTATATATGGATGGATTAAAAGCATTTGCTGCGATCCTGGTTTTTAATATACACTTTTTAAATGCATTTTACAGCGGGATCTATACTTTGGATCCTGCTGATTTTCATACTAAGGCAGGAATAGAGTGGTGGATCGGTGCGACACCGTTGAATCTGGTCTATGCAGGAAAACTGGGCGCCCGGATGTTTCTTGGTATCAGCGCGTTTTTGATCGTCAGAAATTATTACAGGTCTCATAATAATATTACACCGGCACGTTTTTTGGTTACAACGTTAAAAAGATACCTGAAATTATGCATACCGATTTTGATCGTGAATCTGTTGATCGTGATGGGGATGCATCTGGGACTTTATCAAAATAATGCGGCCGCAGCCGTTATTGGCTCAACGGAGCATTATGGTGTTTATAATCAGTTCGTCCCAGTACTCAAAGATGCGGTGAAAGAAGCAGTTTATGGTGCATTTGTTATCGGTAATAATGAATATAATGGACCGCTATGGTTCATTCAATATGAATTTCTGGGCTGCATGCTGATCAGTCTGATTCTGATGATATTTGGAAGAAGCAGACTTCGCTATTTGTGTTATCTCTTTTTTGGAATAGTATTTATCAGGATGGATTATCTGGTCATGATATTATGCGCTTTTTTGGCAGATGTGATAACAACTCAGGAAGACCGCCTAAATGGAATGTTAAGCAAAAATATGCTGCCTGGATGGATACCTACAACAAAAAGAATAGAAGTCAGAAATTTGCTTTGGATCTTGATACCTCCGATTGTTTATTTTGCGACATATCCATCTTATGGATCAAATCTGGAAGGCAGTATTTATACCATATTTCCCCCCAAAGTCTTATTTTATTATAATATTGCCATTCCGTGTTTTTTAGGTCTGCTTTATTTTCTAAAACCTTTACAAAGTATCTTTGAAAGAAAGACACTGGAAAGATTTAACCGGATTTCATTTCTGTTCTATCTGGTACATTTTCCGATCCTGTGTATGCTATCTTCAAAGATTTTTCTGCTACTTTGTGACAAACTGAATTATCATATTCTGACAGGTATGAATTATATTGTAACGTTCTTATGTTCTGCGTTAGTTGCCTGGGTACTTACAATTCTAATCTACGAACCGGTTCTGAAAGTGACAGAAAGAATGACAGGAACGAAAAGATCTGCCTGATGGAGGGCAACTATAATGAAATATAGTTTAAAGTGGAAAGTGGCTGGAGAGGTTCCTTCCACAATGACAAGTGAAAGAAAAGACTGGATCGATTTTGCAAAATTCATAGGACTTTTATTCGTATTATTAAGCCACGCTGAGGTCACTATTCCATTGCTGAGCGGACTTGGAAACTTGTTTTATATAGCAATCTTTTTTGTGCTTGCAGGATATACTTACCATGATCAGGATATGAGCTGTATCGCATTTGCGAAAAAAAAAGCACGTCGTATTCTGCTTCCTTATTTTGTTTACAGTTTCATCTTGTTTTTGATTATGATGATGAAAAACCTTATAATGGGAAGTTTTCAGTTAGATGAGGCTGGACGTGCTGCTTTTGGGATTCTATATGCCAGAAATTATATGATTCATCCGGCTGATGTTACAACTGACCCACTTATGACTGTTCTGAATGCACCCATGTGGTTCCTTCCAGCTTATTTTGTTTCATTTTTGTTATTTCACAGGCTGGTCAGATGGGGAAGAAGCCGTCTGGTCATTACGATATTTATCAGCCTGACAATAGGAGTTCTGATTCATTATTTCTGCCCAATTATGTTGCCCTGGAGCATTGACACTGCATTTATTTTTGCAGGAATGTTCGGAATCGGATATCTTGCTGCATTTTCCGAGCAGAATTACAGTCTGGTCAGAAGAGGAGATTTTCAATACTTATTTCTGGTAGGTATTTTTATTATCATGCTGATTTTGCAGTTCTACAATGGCAGTATGAATCTTTCCATTGGACATTTTGGAAAAACAGTATATGGTGGTTTTCTTGGCGCAGTATCCGGATCGATCTTTATTATGATCACTTCTAAGAAACTTCCTGCAAAAATACCTGCACTAATTATATCAATAGGAAAGAATTCACTTCATATTATGGCGCTCCATTTATTTGTATTTGAAATAGCCCGGATAATACTTGGCATGGCTGGATCGAATCTGTGGAATTCAACTGCACCGGAAGCAAAACTTGTAAGAGGAATCGTCGTTTTAGTCACGATGCTTGTGATTACACAGATCAAAATCATATATGATAATAAAATAATACATGAAACGGAGTAAACTATTCATGAAAGAACGCAGCCAGAATATAGATGCCATACGTGGAATTGCAGCAATCCTTGTTATGTTTGGGCATTGTATCGTGCTGAATGGAATGCAGGACGGGCTGATTTATGACATGATCAAGTCAGTACAGATGCCACTGTTTATGCTGGTATCTGGGTATCTTGTATCACTGACAGGGAAAATAGATTCTTTTTGGGAACTGGAAAGGCTGATTATAAAAAGAGCAGCAGTCTGTCTGCTTCCCTTTTTTGTATGGATTCTGGTCTTACATCCTTTTTCTTTCCTGAAAAGTCTGAAGGAGACACTGTTTCAGATTGATAAGGGGCTATGGTTCTTAATGGTCCTGTTTCTTTTTAGTATGGTGCAGTCTTTAGCAGGATATACAAGAACTGTTCTTATAAAAAAGAAAGGACCTGCTGTCGGATGGATCGGCTTTTTTGCGGTCTGGAGCCTGTTCGGTCTGATCTTGCTGCTACAGATCATCAGCGCAAATCATTTTTTAAGTCCACACCTTAGTATTTATTATTTGCCATTTTATCTGGGAGGATATTTATTTGGAATTTGTTACATCTTTGTACCTGAAAGAGTCAAGAATAAATGCAGGAAATTTACTATACCATGCATGGTGCTGGCTTTGTTCCTATTGTTTTCCATTTCGCTTGGGTTTGATATGATCATAGCAGCAGATAAAAAGGTTTTGTTGTTACAGTTTTTTGCGTCAGTAATGGGCAGCACAGGACTGATCCTGCTCATGACAAAAATAAAAGGAAAGAGCAAAGCGCTTCTTTCCTTTGTAGGTCAATATACTCTTGAAATTTATGTCATACATTATCACTTTGCAAGAATTCTTTGGAGGGGAACTGTCCCGGTCACTGACCTTGGGTTTACATGGGGTTACCGTGTGCTGCTCTCCTGGATGTTGATGTCGATCTTGACGGCCGCAGTTATTTATGTTCTGAAAAAAATAAAGATCGCAGATATTCTGTTATTCGGGCAGTATTATAAATATAAATAATCAGGCAGCGCTGACTGCAACGGCCACAAGAATTCCCAATATGGCACCTGCAAGGACCTGAAGAGGTGTGTGACCAACGAATTCTTTTAGTTTATCCTGTGCTTTCATATTGCTGCCCATACTCATAAAGACTTCCATCATTTCGTTGAGCACTTTCGCCTGGTTTCCGGCTTCCCGTCTTACACCGATCGCATCATACATGACAATGATCGCGAAGATCATGGCGATTGCGAATTGAAAGCTTCCGCCACCGTATTCCATTCCGGTCGTAGTTGCAAGGGCACAAACAGTTGCAGAGTGGGAACTTGGCATTCCGCCACTTCCAAACAGTCGTTCTGCGACAAATTCTCTGGTGAACCAGAGGTGGATGATCGTCTTCAATATTTGTGCGACGCCCCATCCAATGATGGCAGACATTAATATTTTATTAATCAGCATTTCTCTTAGAAAAGTCATTTATTTCTATTCTCCTGAATATTCATTTAATAATCCATACTCAACCATTATATACAGCAAGAAGGAAAAAAACAAGTCAGAACCCGGTTGTTGCATGAGAATAGGGATTGTGCTAAAATCACACTGATAAAAATAGCAAAAAATATGATATAGACCATGAAATGATCTGTAGAAAGAGGGTACCAATGAACAACATAATGGGATTGGCTCGTAAGAAATGGATGGAAATGATTCTCGTCATAGTACTGGTTGTGCAGGCACTGTTTATTATTTATATGAATTTTTTTGCATTTGAAAAAATATTAAACTTTGACGGTGTAAATCTGATGCTTCATGCTGTTGAAATGTGGAAAAATAAAACGCCATTTATAACAGGATGGGTAGAAACCACAACATTGGAACTGGATTGTGCAACATTGATTGCAGCACCTGTTTATGGCATCACGAAAAACATCATTGTTTCTTTTGGAATTGCAAATATGTTTTATCTTTTATACTTTATTTTTGTAGTAAAACAGTTATTTAAGTATGCAGGATATGAGATGAAATATTTTCTTCTTGCACTTTCTATCATATTGGTGCCATACACTGTTGGGATGGTCGAGTATTTTAATATGCTATTTTTTCAGGGAGCGCAATACTCCATAAAGGTGCTAATACCAATTTTGCTGTTAACATTATTAATGACACCGGATGAACAGCAAAAAAAGCCTTGGACAATTATTAATACGGTTATATTGTTTTTTCTTGTTCTGATTTCCGGAATTTCAAGCGGAGTATATGTCCTGTTCTGCGGGATATGTCCAATTATTGCTAGTGTTGTGCTGGATATCATATTGGATAATCATTTTAAAAAATATAAAGTATATCATTTTATTCTGATCGGTGTAAGTTTTGTACTTGGTGCAGTTGGCTACTATATTAATGTGCATAGAAGTATACATGCGCGCGGAAACACCATGTATTTAACTAATTTCCAGGATTTTCATGATAATTTTGCGGCAACAGTGACTTCAGTCTTTCATGTGATCGGAGCACTTCCATCTGCCAATACAGCTGTGTTTTCCGTGGATGGAATCACATATATTCTTAAGGTGGTCCTGGTCTTGGCAATGATTTTAACGGTAATCATTACTTCTAAGAAGGTACTGGTCATTACAGAAAAAATTAGTTTAAAAAGAATGATACTGGTAGTGTTTTTTTGGAATCTGTTTGTTTTTATTTTTTGTGAGACCAGAAACAGTCTTGATAATAAAGTAATTGAATCCCGCTATTATTTAATTCCGATGCTGCTTTTAATGATTTTGTTTTCAATGCAGGTGAAAGAATATATTGAAAATTCAGGAAAGTATCTTAAGAATCTGCTGACGATAGCCATGCCACTACTGATATTTGTTATGACGGTGGGATGTAGTGTCATGACAGTGAAACAATTCGATACAGCTTCAGGGTATTTGAAAAATATATGTAATTTTATTCAGGATTCTGATGCTAAGAGTGTATTTTTCATTGATCACAATGACGTACAAGGGACATGCAGGTATCTTGATCCGACCAGAACTTATAGCGCATATAATAGTGAAACACAGTCACTTGTGGTCTATGACTATTACCAGAATTATATTGACAGAGCTAATTTCGGTGATGAGAACATTATAGCTGTATTTAACTGGTTAACACCTGATCAGATGCTTCCGGTTTATATTTACTCGACCTATGAAAAAATAGGATCTGTGGATGGATTCGACCTCTATTATTCAAAAGTGAACCATTTTGATGGTAGAAGCGGATTGCCTGAAGGAAATGCGGATCGCGCATGGGATTTTTTCTACACGTCAGGATATGAGATTCTGAATCAGTCAGCGGTGATAAACAATCAGGGACAGCTTGAAATTACGGGAGATGGAAGTGATGTTGTAAAAAGTCCAATCCTGCAAAGTCAGAATTCGCAGGATATTACAGTTTATTACGAGGCAGCAGCATCTGCGGAAGGAATCAATGCAGGAAGTCTTCAATTATGTAATGACGAAGGTATCATTAGCGAAATTCCAATGCCTGTCGGAGAGAAATCTGTCACGCTTACAGAGTGTGATCTTTTGAGCGGTGGATATATCAAGATTAATGCAGCAGCGGGAGTTAGCCTGAAATTAGATCACATTGAGTATGTATCGATAAGTGAAAAATAAATCATAATAAATAAAATCATAAAAATGGTAGCACACAATGATGTGCTACCATTTTTTACGATATTCTAGTGGAGTACTTCCCTCAAGTTTTTTAAAAACTTTTATAAAATAAGCGGCATCCTGGAAGCCTGAATGGATCGCGATCTCTTCTATTGAATCAGATGAGAATCGAAGAAGCGACTTGGCGTGCGAGATGCGTCTTGCCGTCAGATCCTGACCGATCGTAATTCCATGAATCCGCTTATACTCACGTGAAAGATGATATTTGCTGATAAAAAAGCGTTCTGATAGTTCATCAAGACTGATTTTCTCAGTAGAATGTGTTTCGATATAAGTGCGGATCAGGTTCATTTTATCCTGAATTGTGTTCTCGAGAGAGGTCTCTCTCTGGTTTTCGAGAAAGCACGAGGTGAGTAACTCGGTCAGTAATTTGTGGGAGATCAGTTCTGTTAAGGAAGACTCTTCTTTTTGAACGGCATATAGAGAAGAAATCGCACTTGTGAACGGATCAAGATGTAAGGGACGAAATAAAAAAGGGTAGGACTGTTCAAGGTATAACTGATAAAATGAGGGAGCTTCCTGTCCGTAAAAATGGACCCACATCAAAGTCCAGGCATCATCAGGACTACTTTCATGTGCATATCCAAGACGGCAGTCGATCAGAATGCAGTCACCTGCTTTTAACAGATGATAAGATCCATTGTAATACAATCGACCGCTTCCTGAAATAACAAGAAAAAATAAGAACGACTCAAGGTTCTGCCTTCTGCTGATATGGGGTTCGATACTTTCGAGGGTACCGACCTCCTGAACATACAAGAAGTGCCTTCGTGCGTAGGAAGACGGAGTTGAGAGAATACGGTCAGAACGGGATTTTGCCATAGGATTTTCTCCTTTTTCGATGGACTTTGAATCATAAAAACAAGATAATAATGCAATAGCAATATTTTACTATTAATTGGCAATATTTTGAGTTGATACTAGTATTATACAGTAGTATACTCTCATAGGAAAGCGCAAAATTAAACAAATAAAATAGAATATAATAGGAGTTCACAATATGAGAAATGTTGCATTAATTACAGGAGTTACAGGACAGGACGGATCTTACCTGGCAGAGTTCTTGCTTGAAAAAGGATACGAAGTACATGGACTGGTACGCAGACACAGTATTTCTAATACTTCCCGAATAGATCATCTGATTCATTCAGATTATAACAGAGTTAAATTTTTCCTTCATTTTGCAGATACTACAGATTCAAGCAATCTGATGAGACTGATGTCTGAGATCAGACCAACAGAAGTATATAATCTTGCTGCACAGTCACACGTTGGTGTTTCTTTTGAAGTACCTGAATACACGGCGGATGCAACGGGCGTCAGCACCTTGAAATTACTGGAAGCAATTCGCGTAAATGGAGGAAACTGCAGATATTATCAGGCATCCACTTCAGAATTGTTTGGTGGGATACCGGAGACAGCTCCACAGAGTGAAAGCACTCCATTCTATCCAAAGAGTCCTTATGGCGTTGCAAAATTATATTCTTACTGGATCACTGTGAACTACAGAGAATCCTATAATATGTATGCATGCAATGGTATTTTATTTAATCATGAGTCTCCAAGAAGAGGAGAGAATTTTGTAACAAGAAAGATCACAATGGCGATCGCATCCATCATTGCCGGAAAACAGGATAAATTATCCCTTGGAAATATGAATGCAAAACGTGACTGGGGATTTGCAGGAGATTATGTTGAAGGAATGTGGCTGATGTTACAGCAGGAGAGCCCGGATGACTTTGTCCTTGCGACCAATGAAACACATACCGTACGTGAATTCGTTGAAGCTTCCTTTGAAGAACTTGGTGTAACCGTCAGATGGGAAGGAACCGGAGTACAGGAAAAAGGTTATGATTCTAAAACAGGTAAATTGCTCGTAGATGTCAATCCTGAATTCTATCGTCCTGCCGAAGTTGAGTTTTTGTGGGGAGATCCGACCAAAGCTGAAAAAGAGCTGGGATGGAAGAGAAAAGTAGATTTCAAGAAACTGGTTGCTATGATGATGGATGCAGACCTGAAAGAAATTGCAGGAATCGGATGCGTTGATTACAAAATCAAGAACCAGGCTTCACAGGAAGCATAGTAAATAAAGGAATAAGAATAGAACCATCAAAACTGATCAAAAAGAAATATATTTGATGAGAACAAAAAAAGGAGCACCATGAATAAGACTGATAAAATATATATAGCCGGACACCGTGGACTGGTCGGAAATGCTATTGTTAAGAACCTTCAGGAAAAAGGATATTCAAATGTGATCGGCAGAACACATCATGAACTGGATCTGACGAATCAGGCAGCTGTAAGAGCTTTTTTTGAAGAAGAACGTCCTGATGTCGTTGTGCTTGCAGCGGCAAAAGTTGGTGGAATCAATGCCAATAATACCCAGCCTGCTGAATTTGCTTATGTAAACATGCAGATACAGTGTAATGTGATACACTGCTGTCATGAATTTCATGTGAAGAAATTATTGTTTTTGGGAAGTACCTGTATCTACCCGAAGATGGCACCACAGCCAATTCCGGAATCAGCACTCCTGACGGGACCGCTGGAAGAAACAAACGAAGCGTATGCCATTGCAAAAATTGCAGGGCTTGAAATGTGTAAATTCTACAAGCGCCAGTATGGTGACGATTTTATCAGCTGTATGCCGACTAATCTGTACGGTCCAAATGACAATTATGACCTGAGTGGATCACATGTCATGCCAGCCATGATCAGAAAGTTCCATGATGCAAAAGTCAACAAAAAACCAAGTGTTGAGTTATGGGGAAGTGGAACACCTCTCAGAGAATTTTTGTATGTAGATGATATGGCGGATGCCTGCGTTTACCTTTTGGAAAACTATAATGGTGAAGAGCATGTCAATATCGGAACAGGTAAAGAAGTAAGTATCAGACAACTTGCGGAGACAGTTCAAAAACAGGTCGGATTTGAAGGAGAGATCATCTGGAATAAAGACATGCCGGATGGAACACCGAGAAAGCTGACAGATGTTACCAAGCTTCATTCCCTTGGATGGAATCATAAAGTAGAACTCGAAGAAGGAGTCGGACTTGCTTATCAGTGGTTCTGCGAGAATATTGACAATGCAAGATTGGAGAATCATGAATAGATTTGGCGTTATTATGGCAGGCGGTGGCGGAACCCGGTTCTGGCCCCTGAGCCGAAAAGACTTACCAAAACAGTTTTTGAATCTGACTGGAACAGATCTGATGGTAAATGAGACCATCGATCGAATGGCTCTTTCTGTACCCGGAAAAGATATTTTTATCGTGACCAATGCCTCACAGGCAGATCTGATGTTATCATCAACGGATGGAAGAGTAGATAAAGATCATATTCTGGCTGAACCGGCGGCACGAAATACTTCGGCGTGCATTGGATATGCAGCAATGGAGATCGTAAAAAAATATGGCGATGGGATTATGTGCATCCTGCCATCTGATCACTATATCAAGAATATGGAAGGCTATACTGCTGTGATCGAAGAGGCTTTCCTTGCGGCGGAAAAGACAGATCACCTGGTCACGATCGGCATTCGTCCAGATTTTCCGGCAACAGGGTATGGATACATTAAGAGAAGTACCAGATTGCAGGATGGATATCATAAGGCAGATGATTTTGTAGAAAAACCTGATGTAAGAACAGCCAAAGAATATATCAAAGATGGCAATTATCTCTGGAATAGTGGTATGTTCATCTGGAAGGCATCTACGATCCTGAAACATTTTAAAGACCTGCTTCCTGATATATATGTCTGTCTGGAAGAAATTGGGAATGCCATGAATACAGAACAGGAAGAATCTGTCATTGCCAGGATTTATCCTGAGATACCTAAGATATCAATTGATTATGGCATTATGGAACGCTCTCAGGATGTTCTGGTGCTTGAAGGTAATTTTGGATGGAATGATGTAGGAAGCTGGGATGCCCTTCAGGCTTTGTATGATGAAGATGAGAATGGCAATATTATTTATGGTGACCAGATTCATATCGATACAAAAAACTGTATTGCTTATGCGAAGAACAAACTGATCGCAGCAATCGGTGTAGAGGATCTGATTATTGTAGAAACAGATGATGCCGTACTTGTATGCCATAAAGATAAAGCTCAGGATGTGAAAAAAGTCGTTGAAGGACTTGGAGAACTGGGCAGAACTGAATACTTATAGAATACTATGATAAGCTGGTGCTGATTTGATGCACCAGCTTTATTTAATTTACGCATTCGTGGAATTGTGGTAAACTATTGTTTAAGTATGAACTATTGGCAGGGAAGGGTCGTTTTATGAAAGAAGATGTTGTAGTTTGTTATATGCATGCAGGAAGTGGAAATCATGGCTGTGAAGCAATTGTAAATGCGACCTGCAATCTATTAAAACATCCCGTCCGTCTGGTCTCGAACCGCCCGTGGGAAGATCGCAGATATACGCCGGGATCCTTATGCGAAGTGGTTGCATGGAAGAGTGTGACCGGTAATCGTTTCAGACACGCCATTTTATTAGCAAAAAGATTAGTTCTGAGAGATCCTGACGCCTATGCAAGATTTCAATATCAGGAGATTATCGAACCAAATAGCTACAAGACCTGCCTGTCGATTGGCGGGGACAATTACTGCTATGAAGATATGCTTGCTGAAGTCATGTCGGTGAACCGCCTTCTGAAAAAGCAGGGAAGCAGGACCGTGTTATGGGGATGTTCCATAGAACCTGATCTGTTGAACAGAACGGATGTTGTGGAGGACTTAAAAGGATATGAATTGATCCTTGCAAGAGAATCTCTTACCTATGAAGCACTTTGTACTGCAGGCCTTCATCAGAACAGTATATTGTGTCCGGATCCGGCTTTTACACTTTCCACAGCACAGGTACACTATCCTGCAGACTTTGGAAAGAAGGGAATCGTTGGAATCAATCTCAGTCCGCTGATTATGAAAAGTGAGACCGTGAAAGGGATCACGATCCAAAACTATAAAGAATTAATACAATATATTTTAAAAAATACAGAATATGCAGTGGCACTCATTCCGCATGTGGTCTGGGAGAATAACGACGACAGGCAGCCGATGGAAGCACTGTACAAAGAAATTATGCTCGAACAGGACTACAGCGACAGGGTCATAATGATACAGGATTGTAACTGTATGGAACTGAAAGGCTACATCGCAGCCTGCAGATTTTTTGTCGGAGCCAGGACTCATGCGACCATAGCCGCATATTCTACAGGTGTGCCAACGCTGGTGGTTGGATATTCTGTAAAAGCCAGAGGCATTGCAAAAGATCTATTTGAGACAGAGGAACATTATGTACTTCCGGTACAAAGCCTTAAAAGAAGTGATGATCTGAAAAAAGAGTTTTTATGGTTGATGGAAAATGAAACACAGATCAGAGAGCAACTTGAATCGGTGATGCCTGATTATAAGAAACGTGCCGCAGAGGCAGCCGTTCATTTGACAGAGAGAGTACAATGAGCAGAGTAAAATATGTTGCAAAAAATATTGCATTCGGATATATAGGGAACCTGATCAGTACGATTATGGGTTTTGTGCTCAGGACCGTATTTATCATGAAGCTGGACATCACACTATTAGGTGTGGATGGTCTTTATGGAAGTGTACTTACTGTGCTTTCACTGGCTGAACTTGGAATTGGAACAGCTATGAATTATAGTCTGTATGCACCGGTAGCTGCAGGAAACCGTGAGAAGATCAAGTCCTATATGCAATTGTATAAAAAAGCGTATCTTTCGATTGCAGGAATCGTGACCGTGATCGGAATTGCAATTGCACCATTTTTAAAATATATCATCAAAGAACCGGGCGTACTTACAACAAGAGAACTTACTATTTATTATTTTATATTTTTATTTAATACGGTCAGTACTTATTTTGTTGCATATAAATACAGCCTGGTCAATGCAGAACAGAAAAATTACATACAGACTAATATCATTACGATTACCAGACTGGTGACCACAGTGCTTCAGGTCATTGTGATCCTGCTGACACAGAGCTTTCTGGTATACCTGCTGACAGCAGCAATTGTTGAACTGCTCCAGAAAATATTTGCCAATCACTATCTGAATCGTCTTTATCCTTATTTAAAAGAAAAAAATGTCAGGAAGCTGACGCAGGAAGAAACAAGACCGATCATAGAGAACACCAAGGCACTTGTCTATCATAAGGTCGGAGATGTAGCCAGACTACAGACCGATAACATTATTATTTCAACATTTATCAATGTAGCACTGGTAGGTTACATTTCGAACTACAATATGGTTCTGACTGCTGTATCAGGTTTTGTCAATATTATTTTTAATTCGGTCATGTCCAGTTTTGGGAACCTGATCGCAACGGAATCCAAGGAAAAGCAATACCAGATGTTTCGTGTATATAAATTCCTTGCAGCCTGGATCTATGGACTGTCAGCGATTGGTTTTTTCTATCTGCTCTCACCTTTTATTCAGATCTGCTGGGGGGAATCCATGGTATTGGGAAGTACCATTGTATTCTGCATTCTGACAGATTATTATTTCAAAGGACTGCGTATAGTACAGTCGAATTTTAAAACAGCAGCAGGGGTGTTCGCAGCAGACAAATACCTTGCATTGATTCAGGGAGCGGTAAATCTTGTGATCTCAATCGTTCTGGTTCAATGGATCGGTCTGGTGGGTGTTTATATTGGCACGATTATTTCAGGGCTGATCGGCAATTTTGTCAGACCATATCTGATCTATCAGATCTGTTTTGAAAAAAAAGTGATCTCCTATTATCTCGAATCTGCACGATATCTGCTTGTATTGCTACTCTCGGCAGGAGTCATGTATCCAATCAGTGCATATTTTCTAAAAGATATTAGGATCAGCGGATTTTTGATTGTATTCATGCTGATCATGATGATTGTAAACCTGATCTACTATCTGTTCTTTCATAAAGAAGAAGAATTTAAATATCTGTTGTCAGTGATCAGAAGAAGAAAACAATGACAGAGAGGGTGAGTGTATATGTATCTTGATACAGAAACATACCAGGAGGCTCTGAAGCTTTTAAAAAAATATCCATCTACCACCAGAAGTGCAGAATTCAGACGACTGATTAAAAATCTGCTGTTCTCAAAGCCATTCTATTTAGATCATTTTGCCTGGCCAAATGCGCTTTTGGCGATCGGGATAGAATATTGGGACAGGACACAGACACAGAAGATGCTGAGAGATGCATTACAATCCTTTTATCAGATGTGGTCAGATAAAAAAATAAAGATAGTATCACAGGATGATATCTTAAGCGGATACAGTCTGTTATACCTTTATGAGATGACAAAAGAACCGGGGCTGTTAGAGCATGCAGACTATTGCTTGCAGTATCTCGAAAGCCATCGCAAAACGACAACGAATATTCTGCCATACAGAGCCGGACAACCGAATGAAGTGTTCGTGGATACGATTGGAATCGTGGTACCGTTTCTTGCCAGATATGCAAGAGTCAGAAAGAATCAAAAAGCAGCCAGAATGGCTACGGATCAGATCATTGCATTTTTAGAGCATGGGATGGATTCTAAAACCGGTCTTCCTTATCATGGATACCACATATCTGATGGGAACAAACAGGGAATCATAGGCTGGGGAAGGGCATGTGGCTGGTTGCTGATCGGCATAGCAGAGTACCTGATTGAAATCAGGGATACACAGTATCATGAATTATTTCCCGGAGAATATGTAAGGATCAGAGAAGCTTTTTCAGATCTCTTACAGACAGTAGAAACATATAGGATGCCAGATGGCATGTTCTGCTGGCAGCTTGAGGCGAAAGAAGGTCCAATCGACACATCGGCAACAGCCTTCATTTTATTTGCTATGCTTCGTGCCGCACAGAACAGTCTGGTAAACAAGCAGCATGTGATCACATTTGCTGAGAATACACTGGAAGCACTGGCTTCGTTTCAGTCCTCGGGTGGCATTGGAAATTGTTCCGGTGAGTGCGAAGGATTTGGCAGATATCCACAGATCTACGCTCCTTATCCCTGGTCACTGGGTCCTGCTATTGCAGCTGACAGTATATTGGAAATATTAAAGACGAACCAGGAAGGTTGTTTATGATCATAGTGAAATTCAGCGGCGGGCTCGGTAACCAGCTGCAACAGTATGCATTATATGAAAAATTCAGATATCTTGGAATTCCTGTTAAGGCGGATCTTAGCTGGTTTGAAGAATCAGTAAAAAAAACGAAGGTTCGGGAACTGGAACTTCTCCGCTTTGAAAACGTAAGGCTTACTGTCTGTACGAAAGAAGAAAAAGAGGTGTTAACAGGCAAGGATCACTTTTTAGATAAATGTAAAAGAGTGTTGAGACCGGAGAGCTTCCGGGTCTTTCATGAAAGTCAGATGTATCACCCGGAAATCTTCCAGCTAAAGGATGCTTATCTGAGTGGTTATTGGGCGTGTGAATCTTATTATGCTGACATTCTTTCGATTCTTCAGAAAATTCTGCTTTTTCCGGAAAGCAGAAACCCAAAAAACACAGATATTGCACTTGCCATGAAACAGGAATGCTCCGTAAGCATCCATATCAGGAGAGGAGATTATCTTGATCCTGAAAATGAAGCAATGTTTGGAAATATCTGCACGGAAGCATATTATAAGAGTGCAATAGAGACAATTGAAAAGGCGGCAGCAGGTAAAGGGGAACAAGTCCGGTTCTATCTGTTTTCTGATGATCCGGAGTACGTCCGCAAACATTATACCGGAGAACAGTTCATCACTGTAGACTGGAATACTGGGGAAGAATCGTGGTTTGATATGTATCTGATGAGTATGTGCAGGCATAATATCTGTGCAAACAGCACTTTTAGTTTCTGGGGAGCCAGACTGAATGAAACACCGGATAAAATAATGATCAGACCTTTAAAACATAAGAATTCACAGATGGTCGAATCCGGACAGATGAGAGAATTGTGGAAAAAGTGGATTTTGATTGAAGCAGATGGAAGGGTACTGTCATGATAATACTGAGCGGGTTACTTCTGTTTTTATTACCTTTCTTTTTAGGTATTCTGATTTCTGGAAATAAAAAAGATCATTCGGGGAATCCGACAAATTGCCAGGATTACAGAGTGATCTACCTTTTAGGGAGTCTGCTTCTTTTGCTTCTGGCATTGGGCGTGATCTTTGCTGCAGACTTTGGCGGAATGGATTTTCAGTCTACGTCATACAGCTTCTTTGGTATTGCAGGAATGCTTTCATTGATGGGTATGATACTTTTTGGCAGAAACAGTAAGCGATGTTTTAAAAGTATCAAAATATCAAAATATGATTTGGTTCCGCTGCTGATCATACTGTCTCTGATTCCGTTCTTTTACTTATTTCAACCGGATTCAGGAAGTGATGCCATACTCGAGACAATGCAGACTGTCATCCATACGAATAGTATATTTGAATACGATCCCCTTACAGGAAGTTATCTAAATGAAATTCCGGTATTGAGTCAGAAATTATTTATATTGCCATACTTTTATGCTTTTTTCGCAGAGATCACGGGTGTGGATCCGTATTTGTTTTTATATCGGATCGTTCCGGTCTGGGTATTGCTTTTATTGTTTCTTGTGACAGGACTTTGGGCAGACCGTCTTTTTGATCAGGATAAGGCATCAGAAAAAAGAATTTTTTACGGTGTCACAGCTTTATTATACCTATTTGGGAATACGCTGTTCACGAGCCAGCCCTATCTGTTATTTCACAGGGGGTATACCGGCGAGACAATCATATCATTGGTGCTGATCCCGTTTTTATTCTATCTGATTTTTTTCTGTATCAGACAGGGTCTGTTCTGGATCTTACTGATGCTGCTTTGTATGGCAGCTTTCTTTACAATGATCGCCCCACAGGCTGCAATGGGTTATCTGTTACTTGTCATCATGACAAGTATTCTCGCAATGTTACTGAAGGTACTGTTTAGGAGATTCTTATGATAAAGAATGCATGGGATCTGATCCTGCATGTGAATCAGACCATTAATACTTATGGAAAATATAATGCCCTGTTATTTGCTGCATTTCTGATTTTGTTTTTAACTATGGAACAGCGTAAACAAAAAGAGCAAAATGAACAACCGGCACTTATGCTTCTCACAATTTCAAGCGTACTGATTCTGTGGAATCCTCTATTCATTGCGTTTTTCATAAAAGCAATTCCTTATTTTACGAATTACTGGCAGCTCTTATGGTCAGTTCCTGTCTTTTTTATTATTGCACAGGGTGCTGCAGTGGCCTATTCCAAGACGGGATATCAAAAAAAAGGAATTGTGTTTGGTATCGTGCTGATCGCACTTGCCGGTACGATTCTGCCATATCAGTCCACGGAAGCCAGAACGAATAACCAATACGGGATCCCGAAAGCAGAATATGAGGCATTTGTACTGATAGAACAGAACATGTCAACGGATGAAGTAAGTCTGGTCGGACCGAATGAAATCATGGAATATGCCAGAATTTATTCTGCTTCGATGAATCTTCCTTATGGAAAAGATCTTTGGAAATCCGGAATTGATGGGAAATCACAGACAGATCAGACCTACAGTCCTCAGTCAGTCGAACTTTACCAGTTGATGCAATCTCCTTATACAGAACTGGAACGCATTGTAGAGATCGCAGAACAGGAGGGGTGCACGGTAATCGTGCTTCCTGTTACAGAAGAGACAGAATCAAATCAGGTTTTAGAAGAAGCAGATTATCAGAACATAAAGAGTACACAGAAGTATCATATTTTCATCAGGAAAGGATAGCACTCATGGATCAGACGATTAGTATCATTGTTCCTGTTCATAATGCACAGGCTTATCTGAATAAAACAATAAAGAGTGTACTGGAACAAACGTATCCGGAATGGGAGCTGATTTTAGTAGATGATGCATCAACAGATGATTCGGCTGCAGTCTGCATGAACTATCAGGATGGTAGGATCCGAATGATCCGGAACCAGGGAATCAGAGGAGCAGCATCGGCGAGAAACACGGGGACAGATGCAGCAAGGGGACGCTACATTGCATTCCTTGATGCGGATGATGTCTGGAAACCTGAAAAGCTGGAACGGGAACTTGGCAAGATGAAGGAGACAGGCAGTGCCTTTGTATTTACATCCTATGAATACGGAGATGAAGATGCAAACGGAAAGGGCAAGATCGCACATGTCCCTGAGACTCTGACATACCGGGAAGCATTAAAAAATACAATTGTCTTTACCAGCACGGTATTGTTCGATACAAAAATGATTCCAAAAGACCTGATCAGGATGCCGTTGGTGGAAAGCGAAGATACCGCTACCTGGTGGCAGATCTTAAAGACCGGAATCATAGCAACAGGTCTTGATGAAGCACTTGTGATCTACAGGAGACCTGCAAAATCATTGTCCTCCAATAAATTCCGTGCAATACAACGAATCTGGAAATTATACAGAAAGGTCGAAAAGCTGTCGCTGGTAAAAAGCTGCTATTATTTTACACATTATGCGGTCAGAACGACCCTGCGCAGACTCTAGATTCCCTTTCCTGTAAAATTATGGTAAAATAAAAAAGATTGTAATGATTTTAACTGATAGGAGAGCAGGCATTTTATGCTGATAGGTGAAACATGTCAAGATTATTAAACATCATTGTTCCCTGTTTCAATGAAGAAGAAACAGTAGGACCATTCTATGAAGAAGTCGTCAAATTAGATCCATTTTTTACAAAAGAAGATATCAAAATAGAAATCATCTATGTGGATGATGGATCCAGAGATAGGACACTTGAGCGAATCAAGGAACTCCGCAAACAGGATGAACGGATCAGAGCAGTATCCTTTTCAAGGAACTTTGGCAAAGAGGCAGCAATTTATGCCGGATTAGAACATGCAAAAGGAGATCTTGTTGTGCTGATGGATGTGGATCTGCAGGATCCACCGCATCTTCTTCCGGAAATGATCGGCCATATCAATGCAGGCTATGACTCGGTCGCAACTAGAAGGGTCTCCCGAAAAGGAGAACCGCCGATCCGATCCTTTTTTGCAAGAACTTTCTATAAAATCATGCATAAGATCTCTAAGACAGACATTGTGGACGGAGCGAGGGACTACAGACTGATGACCAGGCAGGTGGCAGATGCCATATTATCCATGGGTGAATACAACCGCTTCACAAAAGGAATCTTTGGCTGGGTAGGTTATGAGACCAAGTGGCTTGAGTATGAAAATATTGAGCGTACCAGAGGAGAGACCAAATGGTCTTTCTGGAAACTGTTTTTATATTCGCTGGATGGCATCATGGCTTTTTCAACAGCACCACTTGCAATCTCTTCTTTTTTTGGCATGCTTTTTTGTGTGCTGGCATTTTTACTGATCATTGTAACGATAGTAAGGAAAGCCCTTTTTGGTGATCCGGTATCCGGCTGGCCATCATTGGTCTGTATCATTTCACTTGTCGGCGGTGTACAGATGTTCTGTGTGGGAATCCTTGGGCAGTATTTGTCAAAGACCTATATGGAAGTCAAGAAACGTCCGATTTATCTGGTGAAAGAAGAAATCTGATGAACAGGAAGAGGTAATTAGTTTGAGAAAAATGGAATCCTTTAAACGCATTATCATTCTACAGCTTGCAGGGATCAGTCTTGCATTCCAGGTACTTTTATATGGAATGATGTGGTACAGGCTTTATTCCGATACGATACAGGTCTACTTCTGGAGACGTGGTAACTGGCTCGTAATTATTATTTATGGATTGCTGCTCTTATTATTTTCCAGAATGTATGGGGGATATAAGATCGGCTATTTGAAATCCGGAGAAGTCTTTTTCTCACAGGTCTTTGCAACTGTATGTGTGAATTTCTTTTCCTATTTTCAGATATCGCTATTAAATGGTAATCTCATCAAGCCGGGACCTTTGTTACTTCTGACTGCAATTGATATTGTAGGAATCGGAATCTGGACGATTGGATCCAACTGGCTGTACAGATCGATCTTTGCAGCAAGGGAGCTGTTGCTTGTCTACGGTGACAGACCAATTGAAGATATCATAGATAAATTTGAAACAAGAGAAGACAAATATAAAATATGCAAATGCATGAATATTTCGGAAGGAATCGATGCAGTCTGTACGGAAGCATTGAACCGGTATGATGCAGTCGTGATCTGGGACATTCCAACGGAAGACAGGAACAAGATCCTGAAGTACTGCTTTGGTAAAGAGATCAGAGTGTATATCATGCCAAAAATAACAGATGTTATAATTATGGGATCGGCACAGCTTCATTTATTTGATACGCCGATACTTTTGACAAGAGAGTATGTACTGACCATTGAACAAAGAGCAATAAAACGCATGATTGACCTGATCTGCGCATTGCTGTTACTAATCATCACTTCACCAATCATGTTAATAACTGCTGTTATTATAAAAACCTATGACAAGGGACCGGTTCTTTACAAACAGACAAGATGTACACTGGATCAAAAAGAATTTCAGATCATGAAGTTCCGCAGCATGAGAGTGGATGCGGAAAAAGATGGGGTTGCCAGATTGGCAACAAAGAACGATGACAGAATCACACCAATTGGAAAATTTATCAGAAAAGTAAGAATTGATGAACTGCCGCAGTTGTTCAATATTATAAAAGGTGAAATGTCCTTTATTGGACCAAGACCCGAAAGACCCGAAATCATTGAACAGTATATTGAAGAAATGCCAGAGTTTTTATTCAGAACGAAAGTCAAGGCAGGTCTTGCAGGATATGCACAGGTGTTTGGGAAATATAACACAACGCCATACGATAAGTTAAAGCTTGACCTTTTTTACATCAAAAATTATTCCGTTCTACTAGATATTAAACTAATGTTTTTGACTTTAAAAATACTTCTGCAGCCCGAAAGCACAGAGGGAGTAGACAGTTCACAGACGACAGCGATGAAAACACAGCAGGCTGGATCTGAACAGGACAAACAGGGTGAATGACTATGTGGGAATGCAATTATGGACGTGAGAACTATGACCGTAAACTTAATGCCATTTTATTTTTAAGAAAAATATGGATGATCGTTGCAGCAGCATGTGTTGGTGCGCTTTTGGCGGGAAGTATTTATTATATTAAGTTTGTATTATTTGCTCCCGAGCCGGAATATAAGACGTACTCCATGCTGTATGTTGACTTTGTTGAGGGAGAAGATGGTCCCCAGTATTACACATTTAATGATGCGGGCTGGGCAGGTTTTGTAAAAACAGATATCATTCTGGATTATGCCCTCGCATACAGAGAAGCAGCAGGTGAAGAGGTAAATCTTTTCAGCAAAGAAGAGCTAAGAGAAAGTGTCAGCGCAGGTACAGATGCGGATTACAGAATCGTTGACCTGTATGTTACCCATAAAGATCCTGCAATTGCGCTTGAAATGGCACAGGCAATGGAGCAGGGATTTGTAAAATTTGCTGATGATATGAGAGAGTGCGAGCAGATTCGGGTGATGACACATGCAGTGTCAGCTGAACGCGTTTTAATTGATGACAATACGCCAAGGGTCACTTTCTGGGGGGCGATGATTGCAGGAGCAATTGTATGGATAGGAATCGCAATTTCATTAAAACTTGATGATTCAGTCTATTTTCAGGATCAGTTCGAAAAAAGGTATGGGATCTTTGTTGCTGGTGCTATGATTAAGCATGGAAAAAATAAAGCACCATATCCTGATATCGAATTTTTTGATTTTCAATGTTTTGCATCCAGAACAGAGATTCTTTTTGCAGTAGGGGAAGGAAATAAAAAAGATCTGGAACAGATAGAGAATAAACTGGAGTCCCTATTTGAACTGCATGGTGTTGAAAATACATTTATTAAAGTCATAAATATTGTGAAGCATCCTGAATTTCTTGAAAATCAAAAAGATAAAGAAATCTTCATGATGGTGCCATGTGGCGCCAGAAACGGCAGAAGAATAGAGAAAATGATCAATCAGATCCATAGAAATCAGATGACGATTTCAGGAGCGATTCTGACAGATGTAGATGCAATTCTTCTGAATCAGTATTATTTTAAATTATTTGGAAAGAGGTCTGAGCTATGAATCTGGAGGTCCTGGTATCGGCCATGCATCAAAAACCGGATGTACTGATCGAAAAAATGCAGCTTGAATCAGATACGATTATCATCAATCAGTGTGACCAG
>JAQVCQ010000131.1 GCA_028689715.1 Lachnospiraceae bacterium | reverse complement strand
ATACGGCAGGTCGATTCTTTGTAAATCCGAGATCATGCTTTACGAACAGGGTGCCAGTCAGGTCATGCTACAGGTCTCAGCAGAAAATGAAAGAGCGTTGTGTTTATATCAATCATGTGGATTTGAGACTACATCAGTAATGGACTATTATATATACTAAAGTAGCATAACGGGAGGAAAAAGTGTGGTACGTCAATTGAAAAAAGGTGATAAAGTTGCGATCGTAAGTCTTTCCAGTGGGATGCTAGGAGAAGATTTCTGTAGCCATAATATTGAGATAGGAACAAAACGTTTAAAAGAATATGGTCTGGAGCCAGTTTTCATGCCAAATGCATTAAAAGGAATTGAATGTCTGAAGGAACATCCTGAACTTCGGGCATGTGATTTAAAACAGGCTTTTTTAGATCCGTCTATTTCAGGAATTATATGCGCGATCGGCGGAGATGATACGTACAGACTTCTGCCATATTTAATGGAAGATCCTGTTTTTATAGAGGCAGTGAAAAACAATCCAAAGCTTTTCACAGGATTTTCAGATACCACAGTCAATCATCTGATGTTTTATAAGCTGGGACTGAGAACATTTTATGGGCCTAATTTTATTTGTGACTTGGGAGAGATCGCAAATACGATGCTGCCCTATACCCAAAAAGCATTTGAAAGCTATCTGGAGGAGATGAATCCGAAGCCCGAATATACTACAATTACATCCAGTGATCTCTGGTATCAGGAAAGAACAGATTTTTCAAGGAAGGCAATGGGAACAGACAGAATCTCGCATCAGGAAATGAGAGGTCTTGAACTACTTCAGGGACCAGACCAATTTTCAGGAAGACTTTTAGGAGGATGCCTTGAGAGTTTTTATGATCTTCTCACAGATTATCGCTATCCGGATGAGAAGCAGGTCTGTGAAAAGTACGGAATTTTCCCTGATGTAGAGGAATGGAAGGGGAAGATCCTGTTCATTGAGACCTGTGAGGAACAGCCGGAGCCGGAATTATTTGAGAAAGAACTTCTGGCATTGAAACAGACGGGAATCTTCGACGTGATTCACGGAATCCTTGTTGGTAAGCCTCAGGATGAAGTTTTTTATGAAGAATATAAAGAAATTTATCAAAAAGTAATTGATAATAAGCAGCTTCCAATTGTATATAACGTGAATTTTGGACATGCAAATCCTCGTTGTGTTCTGCCTTATGGAGCAGAAGCAGTTGTTAATATGCAGGAGAAAACAATCAAGATCAAACAGGAATGGGAAAAATAGAATGCATGGAAGAATTAGTAATCACAGTGAATCACAATTAATAATAGAGAGTCCGTCGTTTATTCATCAGGGCTGGATTCCTAAAAAGCACACAGGATTTGACCTAGACATCTCCCCGGAATTTGTTCTGCATAATCTTTCGAAGCAAGTAGTATCGATAGCGATTATCATGGATGATCTGGATATTCCTTTCATTAGTGAGTATTGTCACTGGGTCATCTGGAACATTCCTAGATTAGAACAGATTCCTGAAAACATACCCTATGGTCCACAGGTTGCATCATTGCAAAATGCGATTCAGGGATTGGCTTACGGTGTTCATAGGTATAGAGGTCCCAAACAGCCAATATTTGTACGAAATACCCATAGGTATCAGTTTTCTTTTTTTGCGCTTGATATTTTTTTAGAACTGGATCACAGTGCAAAGAAATCAGATGTTATACAGGCAATGCAGGGACATATTTTGCAGACCGGCAGTATAACAGGTATTTATAAGAGATAATTCTGGATAAAGACAACATATAAAGTCATAAAAACAAAAAAATGATGAGCATATGTCAATATTTATTATTGACATATGCTCATTATTGTTTATACTTATAATTGTAAATAACATATGCTCATAATTAAAAGGAGATCGTACATATGAAAATAGTAGTATCAGCAACAGGAGTTTCAAAAGAAAGTATGTTAGATAAAAGATTTGGAAGATGTGAATATTTTATAATTTTTGATACAGAGACAGACTCGTATGAAGCAGTTCCGAACTCCGGTGTCAATGCATCCGGAGGTGCCGGTATCAAAGCTGCAAATCAGATCATTGAGGCAAAAGCAGATGTTTTGATCACTGGGAATCTTGGTCCAAATGCATTTGAACTGATTGAAAAATCAAAAATTAAAGCAGTTACCTGCGAAGTTATGCCAGTAAACAGGGCAATTGAACTTTATCAGAAAAACATGTTGTCTGATATTTTTAGTGCTGGAATGGCACATCATGGAATGAGATAAGGGGATGGTCTGATACATATGAATATTGCAACTTTAAGTGGGAAAGGCGGAACTGGGAAAACAACGGTATCTACCAACCTTGCCATCACGCTCGGTTTCAACTATGTAGATTGTGATGTAGAAGAACCAAATGGATTTATCTTCCTTAATCCTTCCATAAAGAAGCAGGAAGATGTAACAGTTGAGTATCCGGTAATTGATCAAGAAAAATGTACTTTATGTGGCGCATGTGTAAATGTGTGTCAGTTCAATGCAATGGCAAATACAGGCAAAGAGATCGTAGTGTTCAATAAGCTATGTCATGATTGTGGTGCGTGCAAAATTGTGTGCAAGCAAAATGCACTGACATATGAAAAAAGAACAACGGGGAAAGTGGAATCGGGAACGACTGAGTCGATCACTTGTCATCGAGGTGTCTTGAACGTTGGGGAACCCATGGCGGTACCTGTAATCAGAGCATTACTTGGAGGACTTCCTGATGGGAATCACCTGATAGATTGTCCACCCGGAACATCATGTAATGTAGTGACGGCTTTAAGATATGCAGATGCGGCAATTCTTGTTACAGAACCATCAGAATTTGGGCTTCACGATCTGAAAATGGCAGTAGAATTGGTCAAACTTTATCAGATTCCTTATGGTATCGTAATCAACAAAGATGATGGAAAAGAGAATATGATCAGAAACTACTGCAAATCATCTGGAACAATACTACTTGGAGCAATTCCATATAGTATGGAAGCAGCAGTACTTTATTCTCGTGGTAACATGCTATGTGATGATCCCTCCTATCGTATGAATTTTTATGCGATAACTGAAAAGATGAAGGAGGTATTTACATGGAAATAGCTGTATTGAGTGGCAAAGGTGGTACAGGGAAGACAACAGTGGTTGCTGCTTTGTCAGAGATGGCTGGCAGAATCATCCGGGTAGACTGTGATGTGGATGCACCAAATCTTTATCTGTTTTATCAGGGTAATGATATAGAAAAGAAGAATTTTTACGGTGGGAAAAAAGCAAAAATCAACAAAACCCTTTGTATCAAATGTGAAATTTGTGAAGAGGTATGTAAATTTGGTGCGATTAAGAATTCTTCAATAGATCCTTTTTTGTGTGAAGGGTGTGGTGCATGTACTTTAGTATGCCCTAAAAATGCAATCAGGTTGGAAGACGAAAAAACTGCAGATACTTTTATTACAAAAACAGAAAAAGGCATACTTTCTAGAGCAATCATGGGAGTTGGAAGTGATGGATCTGGAAAGCTAGTGACCCACCTCAGAAAAAATGCAAAAAGATTTGTAGAGGAGAAGCAGATTACCATACTGGACGGTTCACCTGGAATCGGATGCTCGGTTATTGCATCAATCACAGGTGCAGATATTGCATTGATCGTGACAGAACCGACCAGATCAGGACTTGATGATTTAAAACGAATTCTAGAACTATCTGAACATTTTGATACACAAGTGATGATTTGTATCAATAAATACGATATAAATCCGGATATGACAAAGCAGATAGAAGCTTATGCATCTAAAAAAGGATTGTTTGTTGTAGGTAAGATTCCATTTGATGAAAAGGTAATGGAGTCTGTCAATACGTTAAAGCCCATTACTTCTTTTCCCGATAGTATTGCAGGGAAAGCGATAGAAGCGATGTGGATTCGAATGAAGAGTTTAACAATAAATGTTAATTAAAATACGGAGGTATTGGTGTGAAAATAGCAGTTGCAAATGATGGGAATCATGTTAGTCAGCATTTTGGTCATTGTGAAGGATTCAATCTTTATTTTATCGAAAGTAATGCGGTTACTTATAAAAGATTTGTTCCCAATCCAGGACATAAACCGGGGTTTCTGCCTGTCTTCTTGAAGGAACAGAACGTAGATGTTATTATAGCAGGAGGTATGGGAGAAGCAGCAAAAGATTTATTTGTTGAGAATGGAATTGATGTTTATGTAGGTGTTAGCGGGGATGCAGATGAGGCTGCTGAACAATTTGCCAAAGGAATCCTCAAGTCAACAGGAGAAGTCTGTACAGAACATCATCACGAGTAAGGATGCAGGGAGATTGCCGTGAAAGTCAGAATTACAACATTAATAGAGAATAACCCGGATACGGATCATGAACTGTCGAACGAACATGGACTTTCTCTTTATATTGAGGTAGAAGATAAGAAAATATTATTTGATACAGGTCAGACAGGACTATTTGTTGAGAATGCAAAAAAGCTTGGAAAGAATTTAAGTGATTTGGATCATATCGTCATAAGTCATGGGCATTATGATCATAGCGGTGGGGTTCAGCGTTTGACCAATGAACTTGAAGAAATGCCAGAGCTAGCGTGGCTACCAGAGTTTTTAGTAGGTAGCGAATTTTTTGAGCCAAAATATAAACGTTTAGATGATCTTAGTTATAAATATAATGGAAATCCATTTGATGATAGTTTTATTACCGATCATAGAATACCATGCATAAAAGTATCAGAAGATAGTTATTATATTTCTGAAGACATCATGTTATTTCATCATTTTCAGAAAAAAAATGACTTTGAATTGAGTAATCATAAATTCTGTATCATAAAAGGTGATGAGATCAGACAGGATGAGTTCATGGATGAAATTGCATTAGTGATAAAAACTTTAAAAGGGCTGATCGTTATAGTTGGATGTTCGCATGTCGGTATTGTTAATATTTTAAGTACAATCATTGAAAGAACCGGTATGTCGGTCTATGCATTGATTGGTGGAACACATCTAATTGAAGCAGATGAAAACAGAATGATGGAAACGATTGATTATTTAAACAAAATCAATTTAGGGATAATAGCAGTCTCTCATTGCACTGGAGAACATCACATCGCAAGAATCAAACAAGAATTTGGAGATCGATTTGTTTATAATACGACAGGGAACATCATTGAG
>JAQVCQ010000130.1 GCA_028689715.1 Lachnospiraceae bacterium | reverse complement strand
ATTAATCAATCCTTGACATCAGATATATTGTCTCCACGTGCTTCGTAGTCGTAAACATATCTACTGTAAAATGGTATTCTCACATAATTGAAAACATATCAAATTTAAGATGAAATATAATAATGCAGATGAAATGCAGCAAATTTGTAAACATCCAGAACTGGGGTATTCAATTGTTGTAAAAGTACCATTTTTAAAAGAATGTGCTGAGATTCTACTACAGCACCATGAAAGATATGATGGATCTGGTTATCCTAAAGGACTCATTGGAACCGATATTATGCTAGAAGCCCGTATTATTGCTGTAGCGGATGCGTTTGATGCAATGACTTCAGTCCGTCCATACCGTAATATTCCGCTTACTAAATCAGAGGCGGTTGAACAGTTACTGATTAACAGCGGCACTCAATTTGACGCTAATACGGTCGAATGCTTTGTTAAGATGGTTGCTAGTCACTTGACAGGATCTAGTATTCGAATGTAGTGTTTAGCCCTGGTTTTAAAGATTTACTTGGAAAAACAAAGATATATTGCAGGTAATCGAGAAAAGGATTCATAGGGAAGAAAAAGAATTATACAAGTTTATTTAAGGCAGCTGCAAGGCTGCTTTTTTTATGCTATTTATTATAATATTTATTAAAAAATTTGTAAGACAACACGAAACTACCCTTTTGCGGAGTGGTGATATAAAGTAATGTATGCTAATATTTTATTAAATTTTAGTTTTGTCAGAAAAATCACTGCAATACAGAGTAAGGGAAAGAATATGGAAAATATTGCAAGAAAAGACAGTTATGATGTGTCTGAAATAGAGAAGAAAACAGATCAGGAATACTATATCCGTCCAAGAGCAGCAAATAAAAAAATGAAAGCTGCCCAGTCAATGTCGCAGACAGTATACCTTTATGGCATATCAGGATGTGGAAAAACAGCATTTATCCATGATTTTCTGGGTAAAAAGAAATATCATTATTTTTCTGCAGAAAAATTAAATGTGGAAGATCTGGATTTTGATTATAGTGAAAAACAACTGATCGTAGTGATTGATGATCTCCATCAGCTACGGACAGATGAATTGCGTGAAGTACTGATTAAAAAAATTGAAGGGCTAACGAGGAGATCAGATATCTGGTTGATTCTTTCCGGAAGAAGCAGAATACCGTCCTGGCTGCTCTCAGCTTTTTACAGACATTTATTTACTGTTATTGAAGAAAATGACTTCATACTTTCAGAACCTGAGATCATACGATATATGAACTTATGGGGACTGACACTTACAGAAGAAGACTATTCGAAAATCACAGTACTCACAAAGGGAATAGGAATCGTTGTAAGGCTGCTAACAATGGAACTTTCTTCCGGAAGACCATTTGATACCAATTACATCGAGAGAATGAGAAATGATTTTTGGGACTACCTTGACAGTCATGTCTATGATCAGTGGGAGGTTGAAATACAGGAATTTTTAATGCAGGTCTGTATCGTAGATGAATTTGATAAACATCTTGCAGAAATGATCACGGGAAGAAATGATGTCGAAAGGATGATTGGAATCGCAGAACAGCTTGGAAATTTCATGCAATTTAGGGATGGAACAGGTGGCAGACGTATTTATGAAATCAGACTGGCGATGCGCCATTCGATGAGAAGGCGTCTGATCAGGACCTGGCAGAATGAAAGCTGGAAAAGATTATATTACAATGCTGGACTTTATTATGAGCTTGAAGGAGATACGCCGAATGCATTGAAAATGTACGAAGCATGCCATGACACAGAAAGAATAGCAGGGCTTTTAATAGTAAATGCAAGAAAAAATCCTGCAAGTGGTCATTATTATGAACTGCGGCAGTACTACCTGTCACTGCCTGAAAACAGGATCCGAGAAAGTGTGGAGTTGATGGCTGGGATGAGCATGCTTCAGTCAATGCTCCTAAATATTGAAGAAAGTGAACGTTGGTATAACGAACTGAAACAACTAGAGATGACCCTGTCAGGAACATCCAAGAAAGCGGCGCAAGGGCAGATCATATATCTGGATATTGCGTTACCACATCGAGGCAGTCAAGACCTGGTTGATATTCTGAAAAATGCAGGTTCACTTTTAATAAATCGTAATATCAGTCTTCCTGAATTTTCTGTTACAAGTAATCTGCCTTCCCAGCTAAATGGAGGAAAAGACTTTTGTGAATGGAGCAGACGGGACAGAGAGTTAGCAAACAGTATTGGGAAAATAATTGAATTTACATTTGGAAAATACGGAAAAGGACTTGTGAATCTTGCCCTGGCAGAAAGTTATTTGGAAAAGGGTGAAGACAGCTATGAAATTGCAAATCTGACAAATAAGGGTATGATGCAGGCACAGGCCGGTGGTAAGGTTGAACAGTGTTTCGTTGCAGCAGGGATCTTGTCATGGCTTCATATCATCAATGATCACGCAGAAGATGCAAAGGAATTACTCGTTAATTTTCGTAAAAAGGCTGACGAAGAAGGAACATCTAAGCTACTATCGAACCTTGATGCGCTGCAGATAAGAATCGGGCTATATCTTGGCAATACTGCAGAGGCAATAGAATGGATGGAACAAGCTCCCAAGGAGGATCTTGAATTTTATACAATGGACAGATTTCGATATCTGACAAAAGTGCGAATTTATCTTTTGATGGGAAAATATGATAAGGCAATCAGTCTATTACAACGAATTCAGTATTATGCTGAAGTAATGCATCGAACATATATCTATATGGAAACAGAGCTTTTACTCGCAATAACCAAGTACAGAATGGGTGGTACAAAATGGGAGGAAAACCTGAAAAGTGCATTAACGCAGGCAGAAGAATATCATTTTGTACGTCTCGTGTCTAGAGAAGGAGCAGCAGTTTTCCGTATGTTGAAAGAACTGAACTGGAAGGGAAATGATTCGGAATATTTTAAGGCTGTTATGGAAGAGACGGAAAAAATAGCATTAGCATATCCGGGATATTTAAAACAGGCTTCTGAAGATGCGGCTTTTAGTGAAAATGCGATAAAGATCCTGAAACTTCAGGCAGAAGGACTATCTACAATTGAAATAGCGGATGAACTTGGTCTGAAAGTAGAGAATGTAAAATATCATAACAAACAGAATTTCAAAAAGCTTGGTGTGAATAGTAAAACAGCAGCTGTTACAGAAGCAAGAAAGAGAAAGATGATTTAGTGATTTAAAATGATTTGATGCATAAGAAACAGACGGAGGGAATTATGGAATTAAGAAATAAAACACAGAGTAAGAGCATTTACTCGATTAGACAAAAGTTGAAACGTGTAATATCAGTAGCACTATCAGTCTTGATGGTAACTTCTGTTATTGATTATACTGGATTAGTTAGCGTAAATGCACAGACACAGAGTGATGCAAAAATAGTGACCGCATTTGCAGAGTTACCAGAAGATATTTACAACCAACAGATATCACAAGGGAGCAGTGAAACGGATGTTAGTCTGCCAAATACACTGAACGTGACTGTAAAGTCTATCATAGAGGAAAATGCAGATACTGATGGTGAGAATGCAGAGAATATTACACAAGGTGTTCCAGAATTAATTGTAGATGAAACAGCTGTGGAGAGTACAGAAGAAAGTACGGATACAAATTCTGAAATAAACATGGAAGAAAGTCAAAATACTGTAAACTCAGAGGAATCTTCAGCAGAAACTGCAGATGACAGTACTTTGGAAAAAGAGATAGCTGACAGTGAATCAGATCAGAAGGAAACAATGGAAACTGTTGTGGTTGAAAGTGTTGAAAACTATGCTGAACCACCCGCTCAAAATGTAGAAACCGTAGTAAAGAATATGACAGAGGAAGGAACTGATCAAATAGCAACATCTACTGTAAGAGAAGTCCTAGAAGACATTACAATAGAAAATATATCCTGGAAATTAAATGCGTCAGCGAGCAGCACTGGTTCATTTGATTCTGCAATTGCAGGCGCAGTTTATTTCTATGAGCCAGTTCTGCCTGAAGATTATGTCTTAGCAGAAGGGATCAGTCTGCCACAGATCAGGGTGGAAATAGTAGAAAAAGAAGACAATGTTCAGTCATTCGAAAAAAGCCAGACAATTGATGGAATAGTGATAACGGTCAGTGCAGAGGCAGGTGTGTTTCCTGAAGAAGCAATGTTAACTGTTAAGAAAATAGTAGATTCTAATGAACAGGAAAAGATTGAAGAAGCTGTAAAACAAGAGGTAAAAGCGGAAGAAACAACAAAAACAGTGGAAGAGTTGATTTCTTTTGATATTACGATCACAGATGTGGATGGGATTGAACTTCAACCGGATACAAGTAAGGGAGAAGTAACGGTTTCTTTTGCACAATTGCCTATGTTGTCAGACGTTGCTTCACCAGTGCAGGAGTTGAAAGTTTTTCATATGGATGAGAGTTTCAATGAAGCGACCGGGTTGGATACTACGGTGAATCAAGAGACAGAATCAGTGGAAGCAACAGCAGAGCATTTTTCTGTGTATACTGTAGCGGAGCTGACTACGGAAATCAGTGCAAATGTAGAGGCGGAAATAAAGGCTGCCGATGGAACACTGACCTATTATGACACTATAGAGGAAGCCATTACTGCTGCTATAGGGTTAGAGGGGTGCACGGTGAAGTTGCTGAAGGATGTAGGCGTGGATAGTTATATGACTATCGATCAAGGAATATTCACACTTGATTTAAATGGGTACATTTGGGAATTTACTTCATATGGTGCGTTTACGATGCATGGTAATGGAGTCATAGTGATTATTAAGGATAGTCGATCAGGAGGTGGAATAAGAACCGCATATGATCCTTATGCACTTAAAGTAATGGGGGCAAATGTCAGATTGGAGGGTGGTACTTACTCGGCCATATCAAGTGATTTCGATGTAATAGGCAACTTATTAGCAGATGGGTGTGCATATAAAAAAGATGACGGTACATGGGTAACAGACATGAGTGTAAATTCGATTTCAAGTGTCACGGTAGTAGAGGCGCCAAACGAGATACTTGCTGCATCGGTAACAGATGTGAATACCAATATAACCCGTAAGTATCTGACTATTGACAAGGCAATTGCTGCGGCAACAGGCTTAAGTGGAAGTATAGTCACTTTATTAAATAATGTTTCGGCAAACGATTCGGTACATATCGGATCTGGAAAATTTACAATTGATTTAAATGGAAAAACATGGA
>JAQVCQ010000030.1 GCA_028689715.1 Lachnospiraceae bacterium | reverse complement strand
AAAGGCATGGTCCCATTTTGTTATTGCAAATCAATATGGAACAGAGCAGGTCCATACTTATGGAGATGGTACCAGAGGTAAATCTTTATCGCAGGAAGAATATTTTAAAAAAGCGTGGAAAGAGGATCTAACTTTTACCAGTGCCCCAACATTCTCGGAAAGTACAAAACAAAATGTAATCGCTATCAGTACACCGATCTACAGAAATGATAAAAAAGTAGGTGTTTTGATAGGATTCGTTAAACTTGAATATATTTCTAAAGTCATAAATGAAAGCAGCATGACGGAGGGCAGCTATTTATTTATGATGAATGATAATGGATTGATCAGTGCACATCCGCAAAATGACAAAATATTAAAAGAGAATCTTTTAGAAACACTGGATCCAGGCAGCAGACTTTATCAGACAATAGAAAAAATGAGTTCACAGGAAGCGGGCATGGAACTTTTGACAGATAATGGAGAAGTAATGAGTTATACCTATAAGCCTGTTGGAAATGCAGGTCTGTCGATCGCGCTTGTTAGTCCTTTATTTGAAAATTATGCAATACTGATTCAGATGATGCTTGTCATGGTGTTTGCGATTTTTGTGATGTTCCTTATTGCAATTATAAATTCATTCTTACTTGCAGGAAGCATTTCGGGAATGATCAAGGTGATCGGTACAAATCTGAACAGACTTGCGTCGGGTGATTTTGGTAAAATGGATACATGGAAAGGCAGATTCTGTAAAACAGATGAAATGATCTCTATTTTTGAAAAACTATATATTTTAAGAGATGAATTATATGAAACCATGACCTCCCTGGCAGTGGAGTCGGAAAATCTTGACCAGAGTGTTGTGATCACATCAGATGAAACACAGAGAGCTGGGCAAAATCTGCAGGAAATTCTTGCTATTATTGAAGAATTCTCAGCATCAATTGAAGATACGTTTCAGACAGTTTTAAACCTGAATCAGAGATCTGAAGCGAACCGTTCTTTTACAAATACAATTGCGATCTATGCAAATGAAGGTAGTAGTCTATCAGATCAGACGGAAGAACATTTCCGGGATATTGTAAGAGATATGAATCTCAGGATCGATAGTACTAAGAACATGCTTTGCACTGTATCAGAAGATATGAATCAGGCGATCATGGAGAGCAGGAAAATTGAAGAAATCAATGAAATGGTAAAAGAAATTTCCAAGATCTCAGACCAGACAAAAATGTTATCGATCAATGCAACAATTGAAGCAGCTCGTGCAGGAGATGCAGGCAAAGGATTTGCACATGTTGCATATGAGATCAGCAGATTGGCTGAAAGTTCAAAAGAATCAGCAAGACATATCCATGAAGTCAGTAGTGAGATCCTGAAAGCAGTTATGAATCTGGCAGATATTTCAGGGAAAGTGCTTCATTTTATGGAAGAAGTAGTTTTAGATGATTATTCAAAATTTGCAAGAACTAGTGAAGAGATGAATGAAAGCTCCAAAAGTATTCATGGTATTATGAAGAAGTTCAGTGAACATGCTGTTGAGCTTCACTCTGAATTTGCTAAAATTGACGAAGGAATTTCGAATATTCTTATGATTTCAGAAGAAAATAAAAATGGAATGTGTGACATTACACAAAGTACAGAAGAGTTGAATGATTCGATCCAGGGTATCGCTGCAATTATTGGGACATGCAGGACATCATCTGAAAATTTAAAACAGAAAGTGGTGAATTATGGTGCGGGAAGAGGTTAGTGGACAAAAAACACAAATGATCGACCAGATTATCACAACACGCAGCATTCGTCCGTTTTTTCAGCCTATTGTGTCATTAAGGGATGGTTCGATTTTTGGTTATGAAGCTTTGAGCCGTGTCAGTAATGAAGAACTCAAACTGGCATCAGATGATCTTTTCACATTTGCAGGTTATTTGGGTAAGACGTGGCAGTTGGAACAAATTTGCAGAAGCGAAATATTTAAGAGCGTAAAAAGATATGAAAAAATATTCAGAAATCATAAACTATTTTTAAATATCAGTCCACAGGTCTTAGTGAGTGAGCATTTTCAAAGCGGTTTTGATGAGACCTATCTGTCACGGTATCAGATCGATCCGGCACAGATCGTATTTGAAATCACAGAAAAGGATTCTGTCGCTGATATGGAGCTACTGAATAGAAAGATCAGAGCTTATAAGGAGAAAGGATTTGAAGTGGCGATTGATGATCTGGGGTCATGCTATTCAGGACTGAGTCTGGTCTGTGAGATTTCGCCCAAGTATATGAAACTTGACCGCACACTGATCAGACAGGTTGGACAGAACCATGCACGAACGCTTCTGATCAAAAATCTAGTAGACTATGCGAACTCCATGAATATAAAAATTATAGCAGAAGGAATTGAAACGCAGGAAGATCTGGATACACTCATCAAACTTGGAATTCACTATGGACAGGGATATTATATTTCTTATCCGATGGAAGAACTTGCTGATATTGATGATGCAATACATAAAATGATTGTTATGAACAATATCAAAAAAAATAGTATGCAGAATTACAGGATCAATCAATTTTATATAAAGCATCTGTCGATTCAGGGAATCAGTGTTTCTAAAGATGTTAAGGTGGAGCAGTTACTGTCATATTTTGATGAAAACAGCAGTATACAGGGAATTTGTATTACAGAGCAGGAAAAGGTGATTGGAATCCTGACCAGAGAGCGGTTCCAAAAATTACTGAGTGGCAGATATGGATTTTCATTGTATCAATATAAGAATGTATCGGAAATAATGGACAAGAATTTTCTTGAGGTTGATTACATGATGCCGGTGAGTGCTGTTTCATCGATTGCAATGCAACGAGATGAGAATAGTCTTTATGATTTCATTGTGGTCACAAAAAAAGGTAATTAATATGGAATTGTAACGATAAAAGAACTGCTGATGAAATCAACTGAGATCAGTATTCTGACTGCGAGGGAAGAAAATCCGTTGACAGGTCTGCCAGGTAACATCATTATTAATGAAAAGATCTCAAATATGACGGTGAGCAACAAAGATGCTACGATCATGTATATTGATATGGATCACTTTAAAACTTATAATGATGTTTATGGATTTGAAAAAGGGGATGAGATCATTAAGATGCTGGCAGGTATTCTGATCGAGACTGCAGACCATTCCGATTTTGTAGGACATATTGGTGGGGATGATTTTATTTTTGTCACGGATAAAAATGCTCCAGAGATGCTGATCAAGTATATTCAGAATAAATTTAACGAACGCATTAAGCACTATTATTCTAATGAAGATCTGATGAATGGATTTATGATCGCACAGAACAGAGGGGGCAGCGTAGAGAAAATTCCACTGGTCACCTTAACAATTGCTTATATTGCTGGAAGAGAACAAAAATTTAAAAATACTTATGAAATTACCGAAGAACTGGCCAAAAGAAAAAAGAAGATTAAGAATTTAAAATTAGATTATATGGTAAAATGAAAAATAGTGAAAGTCAGAAGGAATCGTCTGATTTTCACTATTTTTTATTGTTAGAAGCACCTAATTGTATAAATAAACGAACAATTGATTGTTAAATATCTGTCAAATACATGTTATACTGGTAAATGTGGTAAAAATATGTTATTATATGAAAAAGTTATTAATTCAAATATTCCGTGATAACATCACTGAGGTTCTTAAAATAGAGATGATACAATGAAGTGATCTATTTGAAGAAAGGAGAAGGGTATGGCAACAATCATCGGTACAAATGAAAATTTCAAACAGGAAGTTCTGGAATCTGAGATTCCAGTTCTTGTAGATTTCTGGGCACAATGGTGCGGACCCTGCAGAATGATGCATCCTGTATTGGAGGAAATCTCAGAAGAAGAAAATATAAAAATAATTATGATCAATGTGGATGAGCAGCCTGAACTTGCAGAACAGTTCAATATCATGACCATTCCGACACTAATGCTGTTTAAAAATGGAAAAATGGTGGTTTCAAGCTCAGGAGCAAAACCTAAAAATGTAGTCTTAAATATGTTAAATCAGGATAACTGATTCTGGTAACTGTTCATCTGTCGTTAAACTCATGTGCCGGGATGCATAAAACATAAATGTCCCGGCTTTTATAAGGAAATATTATGCAATATATCATCACTTTTTTAGAAGGAGTCATAACATTTATTTCTCCATGCCTCCTGCCAATGCTTCCAATTTATGTTTCTTATTTTACAGGAAGGTCGGATGACAGAAAAGGCACATTAAAACATGCGCTTTCCTTTGTCCTTGGTTTTACAGTCGTATTTGTTATTCTTGGTGCATTTGCGGGAACGCTTGGTCTGGCACTCAGGGAACACAGTACGGCAGTGAATCTGATCACAGGTGCGATCGTAATCATATTTGGTTTGAACTTTATGGGGTTGATCAATATTTCTTTCTTGAATATGACCAAAAAACTGGATCAGGATATTTCAGGGAAAAGTGCTTTTTCCACTTTTCTTTTTGGAATGGTCTTTTCAATTGGATGGACTCCCTGTGTAGGTGCATTTTTAGGCTCAGCACTGATGATGGCGTCTGGAAGCGGTTCTTCATTAGAGGGAATTTTATTGCTTCTGGCATATTCGGCAGGACTTGGTATTCCTTTTCTGATCAGTGCATTATTGATTGAGAGACTAAAGGAAACCTTTATACAAATCAAAAAACATTATGCTCTGATCAACAAGATTTCAGGCATTTTTCTGATTCTTATGGGATTACTTATGATGACAGGTCTTATGAGTAAACTCATGAATTTCTTTAGTTTTTAGATTCTTCAGGGGTGGGGATCGTCACTTTTAATCAAATGAAAGAATAAACTGAAAGGAAAAATATGAATCAAAAATTAAAATTAGCTGGCGTTGTTCTATTGCTGATCGTTCTGATCGCAGGGAGTACGCTGATTTATCAGAACTTAAAAGAAAATTATGGTGGCAGTAAGAACCTGGTCGCTGTGAAAGAAGAAAGTACAGAAGCGCAGACAGAAAGTACAGAAGCGCAGACAGACAGTACAGAAGCGCAGACAGAAAATACAGAAGCGCAGGCAGAAAGTGCAGAAGCGCAGGAAGACAGTACAGAAACACAGGATCAGGATTCGGAATATAGTATGTATCTTGACTTTACCGTCCTTGACATGGATGGAAATGAAGTCACACTTGAGTCAAAAATCGGGAAACCGTTGGTAATAAATTTCTGGGCAAGCTGGTGCCCACCCTGTAAAGGTGAAATGCCTGACTTTGAAGAGGTCTATCAGGAGAAAGGTGAAGACATAACATTTATGATGGTCAATATGACAGATGGAGGCAGAGAAACAATCGAAACTGCCAAAAGCTTTCTAAATGATTCAGGTTATACCTTCCCAATTTATTTTGATACTGAACAAAGTGCAGCAGTAGCTTATGGAATATCATCTATTCCGACCACCATTTTTATTGATGCAAAGGGACAGATCATTGCAGGGTCGACTGGTGCCATTGACAAGGAAACATTACTCAAAGGGATTGACATGATTTTGAAAGAAAACAATGAATAACAAGGAGGAAATGGAACATGCCAAGAAAAATGAAAACAATGGATGGAAATCATGCTGCTGCCCACGTATCCTATGCGTATACCGATGTTGCGGCGATCTATCCTATCACACCTTCATCCGTTATGGCGGAAGCTACAGATGAATGGTCCGTTGATGGAAGAAAAAATATCTTCGGACAGACAGTTAAAGTGACTGAAATGCAGTCAGAAGCAGGTGTAGCAGGTGCTGTGCACGGGTCTTTGGCAGCAGGAGCACTGACAACAACATTTACAGCTTCGCAGGGATTGCTGCTGATGATTCCAAACTTATATAAGATCGCAGGAGAACTTCTGCCAGGTGTTGTTAACGTTGCGGCCAGAACGATAGCAAGTCATGCACTTTCGATTTTTGGTGACCACTCAGATATTTATGCAGCAAGGCAGACAGGTATGGCAATGCTTTGCGGTTCATCTGTGCAGGAAGTCATGGATCTTACACCAGTTGCACACTGTGCGGCATTAAAAGGAAGAGTTCCATTTATTAATTTCTTTGACGGATTCAGAACATCTCATGAAATGCAGAAAATTCAGGTCTGGGATTATGATGATCTAAAAGATCTGGTAGATATGGATGCGATCATGAACTTTAGAAAAAATGCATTGAATCCTAACAGACCAAGAGCAATGGGCTCAGCACAGAATCCTGATGTATTCTTCCAGGCCAGAGAAGCAAGCAACCGTTATTATGATGCACTTCCTGCTGTTGTACAGGAATATATGGATAAAATCAATGCAAAGATCGGAACAGATTATAAACTCTTTAACTATTATGGGGCACCTGATGCGACTCATGTTATTATCGCAATGGGATCTGTATGTGAAGCAATTGAAGAGACAATTGATTTCTTAAATGCAAGTGGCAGAAAGACAGGGCTTGTAAAAGTACGTCTTTACCGTCCATTCAACAAAGAAGCACTGATCGATGCGCTTCCTGAGACAGCTGAGATCATTACTGTTCTTGACAGAACAAAAGAACCTGGTGCGATAGGAGAACCATTATATCTGGATGTTGTAGCAGCACTTCGTGACACACAGTATCATGATATTCCGATCCATTCAGGCAGATATGGATTGAGCTCCAAAGACACCACACCTGCACAGATCAAAGCAGTCTATGATAATGAACTGAAGAAAAAATTTACGATCGGTATCGTTGATGATGTAACGCATCTGTCACTGGATTCCTCTGAAATCATTAAAACGACTCCGGATGATCTTGTAAGCTGTAAATTCTGGGGACTTGGCGCGGACGGTACGGTAGGCGCGAATAAGAACTCAATTAAGATTATTGGTGATAATACAGATATGTATGTTCAGGCATATTTTGATTATGATTCCAAGAAATCAGGTGGTATCACAGTTTCCCATCTTAGATTTGGAAACAGCCCGATTCGATCCACTTATCTGATTTCAAGAGCTGATTTTGTGGCATGCCATAATCCATCTTATGTCAGAAAATATAATATGGTTCAGGAATTGAAAGATGGTGGTACATTCCTGTTGAATTGCAGCTGGAGTCAGGAAGAACTTGAAGAACAACTTCCGGGACAGGTAAAACGTTATATTGCAGAACACGATATAAAAATGTACACAATTGATGGGATTGCGATTGCAAAGGAAATCGGTCTAGGTGGACGTGTCAATACGATTCTGCAGTCAGCGTTCTTCAGTCTTGCCAAGATCATACCAAATGAAAAAGCAATTGAACTGATGAAAGCTGCGGCAAAAGCATCATACGAAAGTAAGGGCGATAAGATCGTCAACATGAACTACCAGGCAATTGAGCAGGGCGCTTCTGGCGTAAAAGAAGTTAAAATTCCGGATTCATGGAAAGAAGCTGAAGATGAACCATTCTATAGAACTGTAGAAACAGAACATGAATCATTAAAAGATTTTGTGACGAATGTTCAAGTTCCTGTCAATGCACAACTTGGTAATAAACTACCTGTGTCTGCATTTGTAGATTATACAGATGGTTCTACACCATCCGGCTCTGCGGCATTTGAAAAACGTGGTATTGCAGTGGATATTCCTGTCTGGGATCCTGATAACTGTATCCAATGTAACAGATGTTCTTATGTATGTCCTCACGGTGTTATCAGACCAGTAGCACTGAATGCGGAAGAAATGAAGAATGCACCTGAAGGAATGAAGACGATACCAATGATCGGTATGCCTGATTACCAGTTCGGAATCGTAGTGTCAGCATATGACTGTCAGGGATGTGGTTCCTGTGCAAATGTATGCCCTGGTAAAAAAGATATGAAAGCACTTGCCATGAAGAATATGATGGAAAATGCTGGATCACAGGTTTATTTTGATTATGCTGTCACATTACCTGAGAAAACAGATGCTGTTGATAAGTTCAAAATTACCAGTGTAAAAGGAAGCCAGTTCAAACAGCCACTATTAGAGTTCTCAGGAGCATGTGCTGGTTGTGGAGAAACACCTTATGCAAAACTTGTTACACAGTTATTTGGTGACAGAATGTACATTGCCAATGCAACAGGATGTTCTTCAATCTGGGGCAATTCATGCCCGTCTACACCTTATACAGTCAATGCAAAAGGAAAAGGACCTGCATGGTCGAACTCATTATTTGAAGATGCAGCAGAATTTGGATATGGTATGGGACTTGCACAAACAGCACTCAGAGAAATGTTGAAAGAAAAAGTTCAGTATATTTTAGAAGATACCAATCATATTGAACTGGGCATAGCTGCAAAAGAATGGATTGAGACTTTTAACGATGGCGCATTGAACGGTGTTGCAACAGATAAACTGATCGATGGATTGAAAGACTGTAATAGTGACGTATGTAAAGAACTGTTACGTGACAAAGATTACCTGGCTAAAAAATCACAATGGATCTTTGGTGGTGATGGTTGGGCATATGACATTGGATTTGGTGGTCTTGACCATGTACTTGCAAGTGGACAGGACATTAATGTTCTGGTATTTGATACAGAAGTGTATTCCAATACAGGTGGACAGTCTTCAAAAGCCACACCAACTGGAGCGATCGCACAGTTTGCGGCAGGTGGAAAAGATGCCAAGAAGAAAGACCTTGCAAGCATCGCGATGAGTTATGGTTATGTGTATGTTGCGCAGATCGCGATGGGAGCTGATTACAACCAGTGCGTAAAAGCGATAGCAGAAGCAGAGGCTTATCCGGGACCATCACTGATCATTGCATATGCACCATGTATCAATCATGGTCTGAAGAATGGTATGGGCAAATCTCAGACAGAAGAAGCAAATGCAGTAGAAGCAGGTTACTGGCATTGTTTCAGATACAACCCACTTATGACACTGGAAGGAAAAGCAGCATTTATGCTTGACAGTAAAGCACCAACAGGAGATTACAAAGAATTCCTAAAAGGTGAAGTAAGATATAGTGCTTTGAGCAGAAGCAATCCTGAAAAAGCTGATAAATTATTCTCAAAAGCTGAAAAGGCTGCAAAAGAACGTTATGAATATCTGAATAAATTGGTGACACTATATGGTGCAACTGAAGAATAATATCATAATAAAATAAATGCAGTTACAATGCATGTAATAAAACCTAAAAACAGCAGCCATCCGGCTGCTGTTTTACTTTGTTATAAATGAACTTGTTCTTTAAATTTCATCGAATCGCATGCATGATCTCTTCGGCCATTTTAGCCTTATTCATTGTATAGATATGGATCCCGTCGACATGGTGCTCTTTTAAATCAAGCATCTGTCTGCAGGCATAATCAATACCGGCTTTACGCATATCTTCAGGAGAATCGGAGTACCTGGCAATCAGATCAGATAATTCTTTTGGAACACTTGAACCTGATAAGGAGACTGTTGTACCCAGTTGAGAAGCGGATGTAATGGGCATAACTCCTGCACAGATGGGTATTGAAATATGGTAACGAGGCAATTGCTCTAAAAAGTTATAAAAATGATTGTTATCAAAAAAGAGCTGACTAATCATAAATCTTGCGCCTGCTTCCTGTTTTTCTTTCAAATGATACAGATCTTCGGAAAGATTTGGTGATTCAAAATGTTTTTCAGGATAGCATGCCGCAGCAACAGTAAAATGATCTTTTTGATTCAGATAAGTGATCAGTTCGGATGCATATCGGAAATCACGTCTCTGATATTGCTCATCGGACATGGACTGAGGCCTGTCTCCGCGCAGTGCAAGGATATCATTTACATGGTTTTCTTTTAATTGCTCCAAAATAAGATCTAGCTCATATTTCTTTGAACCAACACAGGTAAGGTGCGCAATGGAAGGGATATCCAGCTGATTTTTAATATAGGATGCGATATCAACTGTTTTTTTTGATTTGCTACCTCCCGCACCATAAGTTACACTGATGAAATCAGGATTACATTTTGCCATAGAATCAAGAGTTGAAAAAGCAGCAGTGAAATCGTCTTCTTTTTTTGGTGGGAACACCTCGAAAGAGTAAACGGTCTTGTTTTTTTGAAAAAGAGATTCGATCATAATACCTCCGGTTTTCGTAAATAAGCTTGATTTTAAGTCAGGGATATCGTAACATGATACTAGTTTTTGTGCAATAATAGATGACCTGAGAAACGGGTCGTTAAGATAAAAGAACAGATCAGAAAGGCTGGAATAAAGGATGTCAGAAAATCAATTTAAAAGTACAGGTGAATATGTTGCTTCGGAACAATTAATGGATAGTGTAAATATTGCGATTGCATTACAAAAACCGCTGCTGATCAAAGGAGAACCGGGTACGGGGAAAACAATGCTTGCGCAGGCAATAGCAGATTCCCTTGGTAAAGAACTTCTCATCTGGAATATTAAGTCAACTACAAAAGCGCAAGATGGTCTATACCAGTATGATACCATTCAAAGACTTTATGACGGTCAGTTTGGTGAAAATGATGTAAATAATATTGAAAAATATATTAAGCTTGGAAAGCTGGGCGAAGCATTTTCAGCAGAAGAACAAGTTGTATTACTTATTGATGAAATTGATAAAGCAGACCTTGAATTTCCAAATGATCTGTTATGGGAACTGGATAAAATGGAATTTTATATTCATGAGACCAAACAAAACATTCGGGCGATACACAGACCAATCGTTATCATTACTTCCAATGCTGAAAAAGAGCTTCCAGATGCATTTTTAAGACGCTGTATTTTCCATTTTATTGATTTTCCCGATGCACAGCTTATGGAAGAAATTGTGAAAACGCACTATCCAACAGTGGAAGATAATATTTTAAGGAATGCAATGGAAGTATTCTACTGGATCAGATCTGTGCGGGATATCCGAAAAAAACCAAGCACCTCTGAACTGATCGATTGGATCAACGCATTAAGCCTGAGTGGAATTGAACCTGAAAAACTGAGAAAAGAGCTTCCATTTATAGGTGTTGTATTAAAAAAAGATGAGGATCTTGAGACAATCAGACACAGAGTGGATTAGGAGCAGTTATGTTCATAGATTTTTTCTATATTTTAAAAAACAAAGGAATCAATGTAACACTGAGTGAATGGCTCACGTTACAGGAAGCTTTAGATCAAGGACTCTGTGACAGCAGTCTTACAAAATTTTACTATGTTTCAAGAATGATCCTTGTGAAGAGTGAGACAGAATATGATAAATTCGATCTGGCTTTTGAGGAGTATTTTAAACATATTACCTCGGATGATTTGGTCACGGATCGCATGCTGCGCTGGCTCGACAAACCGGAGATGAGCGATCTTCTTCAGGAATCTGAAAAACAGTGGCTGAACAAAATGGAAGACTTGAAAATTGACAAGGAAGATGTAGAAGCAAAGTTCAAAGATAGAATGAAAGACCAGGACAGCGAACATAATGGCGGTTCATTCTGGATCGGGACAATGGGAAAAACATCATTTGGTAATACTGGGGGGAACATCGGTGGTGTCAGAGTCGGTGGAAAAACAGGATACCAGTCAGCATTTTCTGTTCTTGGGGAACGAAGATATAAAGATTTCAGGGATGACAAGGTGCTTGATAACAGACAGTTTCAGATCGCCTTTCGAAGACTAAGACAGTTTTCAGCAAGACTTGATGTGCCAGAATCGGAACTTGATATTGATGGTACAATTGATAAGACATGCAATCAGGGCGGCATGCTTCATGTTGTCATGAAAAAGCCGAGAAAAAACTCAGTAAAACTGTTAATGCTGATGGACTCTGGTGGTACCATGATTCCATATTCAAGCCTGATGAATGATCTGTTTCAGGCGGTCAGCAAATCAAATCATTTTAAGGATGTAAAAACCTATTATTTTCATAACTGCATCTATAATAAACTCTATAAAACACCGGAATGTGATAATGGGGACTGGATCGATACAGAATGGATGTTCAGAAATCTGAATAAAGACTACAAAGTCATCATTGTCGGTGATGCTGCCATGGCGCCTGAAGAATTATATTCAAGAAGTGGTAATTACAGGGGACAGAATGGTGGATACAGTGGTATGGAATGGCTGCTTTTTTTGAAAAGGCATTATCGAAAAATAGTCTGGTTGAACCCCAAAATGGCTCCGGGGGATGCACCATGGAGAGAGGCGGAAACAGCGATCAAAGAAGTTTTTCCCATGTTCAAATTGACAGTGGATGGTCTGAATCGTTCCATGATGGAATTGATGAGGAATAAATAAAAATAATAGAATCTAAAATTATTTTGTTACGATCTATATAGTAACTTAAAAATACGCAGCCAAAGATACAACTTGGCTGCGTATTTTTGCATCTTACCGTTTTGCTGGTTGTAGAAATAAATGAGGATGCTATAATCCGCTTAGATCTGAAAAATACTTTGTGTAATGTAAAATTTATTTCATGGAAAGAGGGATTTTATGGAGAAGATCGTTGAAGTGAATGAACTGACAAAAAAGTTTAAAGAGTTGAAAGCAGTAGATAATATCAGTTTTGATGTTTACCGGGGTGAGTTATTTGGTTTCCTTGGTGTCAATGGTGCTGGAAAATCAACTACGATTAATATGCTTTGTACCATGTACCAGCAGGATCATGGACAGGTTCGTGTGTGTGGACTTGATAATAGGAGGGAACAGTCTGAAATCAGAAAGCAGATCGGTGTTGTTTTTCAGAACAATACATTGGATGAAAGATTGAGTGTTAGGGAAAATCTTTTCTGCCGTGGTTATATGTATGAGAATAAGAAGAATCATGTCAGAGAAAAAATAGAGTATGTAAGTGATCTGCTTGAAATGGATTCGTTACTGGATAGAAGATTCAAAGACCTTTCGGGTGGACAGAAAAGAAGATGCGAGATTGCCAGGGCGGTCATGAACAGACCACAGATCTTATTTTTGGATGAACCAACAACAGGACTGGATCCGCAGAACAGAAAACTTGTCTGGAATAGTATTCAGAAATTGATGAAAGAAGAAGGGCTTACGGTGTTCCTTACGACCCACTATATGGAAGAGGCGGCGCAGGCGAATCATATTGGCGTGATGGATCGTGGGAAACTGGTAGCATTTGAACAGCCTTATCAGTTAAAAAAACAGTATGCCTCAGATTATATCAGATTCATACCAAGACCGGATTTGGATCAGGAGCATATTTTTGCAGTACTTGAAAAAGAGGGATTTCAATATAAGGTATCAGGAAGTGGTGTCAAGGTCAGTCTTGAAAAGACATTAGATGCGATTCCATTATTGGGACGTTTAAAAGAAAAACTGGCTTCCTTTGAGGTGGTACAGGGTAATCTTGATGATGTCTTTTTAAATATAACAGGTCATTCATTGGAAGGAGAAAATTAAATGAGATCATTTTTATATTTAGTCAAAAGAAATATGATGGTATACTATAGAGATAAAGGGAATCTGTTCTTTTCGTTCTTATCCATGCTGATTATACTCGGCTTGATGCTTGTTTTTTTAGGAGATATGAATATTACTGCGATCACAGATTTGTTAGATCAGTTTGGTGGAACAGGGACGGAAAGAGAAAAATTTGAGCATGCTTCAAATCTTGTTGTTAACTGGGTCGTGGCAGGTATCATTGTAGTAAACTGCATTACGATCGCCAATGCAGTAACAGGAATCATGATTGCAGATGAAGAAGAGCATAAACTTGCAGCATTTATGATTACACCAATGAACAGGTTCGCACAGATCTTATCTTACACAACAGCCGCTGGTATTATGAGTATGTTATTTTGCTCGATCACGTTGTTTACAGCAGAAGGTTTTATCTGGATGCAGGGGGGCAGTTTTATTACAGTCCAGGATCATATTGTGTTTTTTGGATATTTACTGGTAGTTGTTTTTTTCTCTGTCTCACTTGTATTTTTTCTTGCACAGTTCGTTCATAGCAAAAGTGCATATTCGGGTCTCTCAACAGTGGTAGGAACACTGGTAGGATTTCTTGCAGCAATTTATGTTCCCTATGGTTCACTTCCCGAAGCCGCGGGTAATATATTAAAACACACACCATTGTTTGCAGCCTCTTCTTTGTTTCGAGATTTATTCACAAAAGATATTGTGAAGCAGACCTTTGATGGGGTGCATAATGATGTTATATTGGAGTATCGGGAATTTATGGGGATTGTTATTGTAAACAATGATGTTGTTACAACGCATATGCAACAGATACTGTTTTTGCTCATTTCGGGAATGGTACTATTGATTTTTTCATTTTTCATGATGCAGAAAAGGGAATTAAAAGACAGATAAATAACTGATTTGAATAATAGAACGAAAAAAGAAGGGTATGGATGTCAGAATGAAAATCATAATTGAAGAACCAGCTGAAAATGCGGAAGACGAGATCATAATCAGATGCAAAGAACTGGATGAAAAAATGATCAGGCTGATTCAGGGAGTTAAGACGAACTCAGGAACAGTAGTTGCACATGATAAGAATATGACCTATATGCTGGAACCGGATGAAGTTTTTTATTTTGAATCTGTTGATAATCATGTTTTTATTTATTGCAGAGATAAGGTTTTTGAATCCAGGCAGAAATTATATGAAATTGAGGAATTTTTCGAAAACAGTATGTTTTTTCGGGCATCCAAATCGGTCATTTTAAATGTGAAAAAGATTAAGTGCCTTTCACCGGCATTTTCGGGAAGATTTGAGGCGATTCTGAAAAATGGTGAAAAAATAATAATATCACGACAGTATGTTGGAGTCCTCAAGGAAAAGCTTGGGATTTAGGAGGCAGATATGAAAAGGATCGTAAAAAAAATAGGATTTAGATATGCAATTGTTCTAACTGCCATCTGCAGTATTCTGCCATTTGTCAGTCTGATTTTAAATGAATGGAGAGATGCTATGGGTCAGCAACTATTGTTTTTGTCATTTATGGCATTATTTTGTGCAGCTGGAGAAGTAATCATCATAGAGTCAGATAAACGCAATTTCAGTAAAAAAGAAACAATGATAAGATTTTTAATTCATTACATGTATATAAATATTGTTGTAATATATTTTGGAATCAGAGTCGGATGGTTCTCACTGGATAATTTCCTGGAAATTATAGTTGTTACGCTGATGATTGCAGTGATTTACCTGATCAATATATTGGTTTCCTACTATAAAGATAAAAATCTTGCAGATAGAATGAACCGGATCTTATTGTCCATGGAAGAAGAAAAAGAGTAGCTGAAATATCAGCTCCTCTTTTTAAATTCCAGCCCACATTTTGGACATCTTACCATAATCATTCCCTTGCCGCGAGGAATCCTGATTTTTTGTTTACAGGAAGGACATTTATAGATATGAAAATGAAGGAACTGCATCCATTTATTTTTAAATGTGTCCATTTGATCTGATGCAAAATACGGTACTTCAATTTTTCAAACAACTGATTCTCTTCATAACGTTTGGGGATATTTCTGGATAGTATTCTGAAATAGGAATAAATTAAAGTAGGGATAGCAAGATAATGTAACATATTGACATTGAATACAGAAGCAAAGAACAACAATAATACAGAACATAAAAAAGTAAATTTAGACAACGAATCCATTCCGTTCCTGCCACGCATAAATCGATATAACTTATCCCTTAGTTGATTCATTATTTTTTAATACCTCGCTTTCTTTTGATATTATAAAGTGTTATGCTTTTAGTTACAATCAGCTTTCTGATGTTTTAAGTAAATTTACAAAGAATTAATAGATCATAAAAAAAATCAAGTTGAATGGAACGACGTTTCCAGGGACGATACGTGATCAAATTCACAGATAGGAGCGAACATGATACATATTTATTGCGGAGACGGAAAAGGAAAGACTAGTGCGGCATTTGGGGCAGCAATTCGCGCTGTGGGGAATGATATGAAAGTATTGATCGCACAATTTTTAAAATGTGGTACTTCAGGCGAACTGGAAATTCTTCGATCCATGGAACAAATTACAGTTTTTGTGTCTGACAGAGCGGATCAGTTCATCTGGAATATGAATGAACAGGAGTTAGTAGAAGCAAAAAAAGTAAATCAGTCCATATTGGAGGAAGTGATCGAAAATGCAGATCAGTTCGAGATGATCATACTTGATGAAATGGCAGCAGCGCTACAAAATGATATGGTGGATAAAGCAAAACTCATTCTATTTTTAAAGGAATATCAAAATAAATGTGAAATTATCATCACTGGCCGTAACCCTGCATCTGAAATATTAGAACTGGCAGATTATATTACTGAAATGAAAAAAATAAGGCATCCTTTCGACCGAGGAATCTCAGCACGAAAAGGAATAGAATATTAATGATGATACAATAAAATAATAAATTGGGAACAATTGAATAGAAAAAGATTTTATTGGGAAAGCATCTTGACGTTTTTGTGATGATGACTTATGATGAGAAAGTATAGTAAATTGATAGGAAATATTAAAAATATATAAACAATATAAACAATTTATAAAACTATCAGAATTACAATATTTTCAAATGAAGAAGGGATATAGAGATGATGCAGTTTAAGAATATTACATTTGATGATATGGATATCATCAAAAAGTTGTTAAAGAATAATACGAATAAGGCTTGTGAATTTTCATTGGCAAATGTATATATGTGGAATGTCGATAATATGTGCAAATATGGAATGTGGAATGACCAGTTAGTATACAGATGTGTATCGGATACATGTGTTACTTATACAGTTCCCAATATAAGTACGGATTCAAAAGAATTTACAGACAGCCTGATAGATGATGCCAAAGCGCTCGGAAAACAGTTTACCATTAAGGGGCTTTCGGAAGAGATGGTAAACCGGTTAGAACAATTCTACCCAGGTCAGTTTGAATTTAGCTATAACAGAGATAATAGTGACTATATTTATCTTGTCTCAGATCTTGCAGAACTGAAGGGAAAGAAATTTCACGGCAAGAAAAATCATATCAATTATTTTCTCAAAAATTTTAATTATGAATATGAACCTATTACAGAGGAAAATCTGGAAGAATGCAGAGTCGTTAAAAGTGACTGGTCTGAGCAAAAGGAGATTGAGACAGCATCTATGGAAACGGAATTGAATGCTGTAGACATCGCGCTGGATCATTTCAGAGAACTTGAATTAACTGGAGGACTGATTAGGATAGATGGTATTGTAAAGGCATTTACAATTGGCGAAAGACTTACCGATGATACATTTGTGACACATATAGAAAAGGCTGACTATGAAGTGCGTGGACTTTATCCTATGATTAACCAGCAGTTCGCGATCCATGCGCTACAGGATTATACGTATGTCAACAGAGAAGAAGATCTTGGCGTAGAAGGATTGCGGAAAGCAAAACTTTCTTATCAGCCGGAATTAATTTGGAACAAATACAGAGCTGTACCAAAAAGCTGAAAGGCAGGTCATAGCAATGATCACATTTGCGATGAATTCAGACATTCCAATTTTAAAGAAAATCTGGAAAGAGATTTTTCATGATGAGGACTGGTATCTGGATGATTTCTTTCGCACATATTTTAAAGAAGGAAAATCCTGCCTGATATGGAAAGAAGACGATAAAATTGTAGCGATGCTTCATATGATTCCATATACCTACAGGATTTGTCCGCATGAGAACAAGAATGCGATCTATTTGTATGCACTTGCAACGCTTGAAGAATATCGCGGAAAGGGTATTATGGATGCTCTGATACTGGAGGCGTTTGGAAGTGCAGGCGATTCGGGGGAAGTCTCATTTTTACTGATTGCTGCAAGTGAAGAGTTAATCAGGTATTACAAAAAAAGAGGATTTCAAAGATTACATTACGGGTCGGCATATGCAGATCCGGAGCAGAAGCATATTAGTATGGATCATATATCAACGGTGCAGAATGAGCCTGATTATACTGGATTTTTGTTTCGGGAAGAGGATATGTTGTTCTATTTAAGAACTTTATTACAGGAACATACCGAAGATGGTAATCAAAAAAGCGGTCTGAACGATCCAAGGGTATCTTTGTATCTGAGTCAGGATTATACTAGACGCCTGGAGCCGTTATCCTTTGCAATGATACGAACAAAAGATGAAGTGCTTTTTTCGGAACAGGGCATAAGAATGACCGATTTGTGGATGATGCCTTTATAAGCGGTTGTGGTGATGTCTTTATAACGGTAAGGTATTGCCAAAGAAAATGCCATAGTGTATGATTAACGTATTAAAGCAAAAAATGGAGGCATATATGTTAATAGAAGAATTTATAACACTTACGATCAGAAAACAAAAAAACATTGCATTAATAGCACATGACAGTAAGAAAAAAGAATTAATTGAATGGTGTGAGGATAACAAAGATATTTTAAAAAGACATTTCCTTTGCGGAACAGGGACGACTGCAAGAATGATCACTGACAAAACAGGTCTTCCAGTAAAAGGTTACAATAGCGGACCACTTGGTGGAGATCAGCAGATCGGTGCTAAAATAGTTGAGGGAAGTGTTGATTTTGTCATATTTTTCTCAGACCCATTAGAAGCACAACCACATGATCCCGATGTTAAAGCATTGCTTCGTATTGCACAGGTTTATGATATACCGATGGCGAATAACAGAGCAACAGCAGATTTTATGATTACAAGCAAGTTCATGGAAGAAGAATATAATCACAATGTAATCAATTTCAGAAAAAACATTGAGCAGCGTGCAACTACTTTATAATACGAAGGATAGCGCACTTCTTTGATTTCCTATTTGATTGATTTTAGCAGCACCCAATGTGTGACGTATCATGCGGGTGCTGTGTTTTAGATATAGTGATGGCTAAGGGGATGATGATGAGAGGAAAGGTCCTGAAATATATTATGGATAGGCAGACTAAGTTACCGGGTATAACTTCAAATCTTCTGAATAAACTTACAACAGTCAGAGATACCAACAAACTGGATGGAATCCTCTGGTTTATTTTTATTTCAATGTTTGTCTGTCTGATCAGTTTTATCGTTTACCTGACAGGTGGAACGAATGCCTATGTACATTTAATGTATATTCCCATTCTTCTGTCTGTTTTTATTTTTGAACCATTTGCTTCTGCCCTTATATGCATTTTTGCAGGGTTCATGGTTGGACCATTTATGCCGTATAATGTTGAAGAACATATTATGCAGACCCCGGAATCCTGGCTGTTTCGCTGTGTGATGTTCTTTATTGTGATGCTGATTGTTCAGATTCTGACAACACATATCAGAACATATAATGATCTGGAAGCAAAAAAAGCCTATGAGGATATTTTTACAGGATATCCTAATTTTAATAAATGGAAAAATGATTTTTCTCAAGTTACGGATGAAAAAGGAAACCATTATGTGGTATTATTCGAAATCACAAATCTGGATACGATCATTCGGAATGTAGATTATAATACAGGGCAGGAAGTTTTTAAACAACTACTTGAAATGTGTACTAAGACATTCAGGGATAGCAAGGTATACGCTGCAAACCATAACAGGATTATTCTGACTGTTCCAAGTGAAAGTTCGATAGATCCGATTCCTATGATCAGACAGTTCATCAGAGATATGAAAAAACCAATCTACTGTAAGAGGATCCCTGTTGCGGTCATTTTAAAAGCAGGGGTTGTAACAGTTCCAGAACAGGGTTCACATGTGGAAGAAATTGCAGTAAAACTTGAAAAATCATTGGATCAAGCAATCCATTCACAAAAAGAGATTGTTCAGTATAGCAGAGAAATTGCAGAAAAGATCAGCAGACATTATGAGACGTTGGCTGCGATTTATCATGGATTTCAAAAGAATGAGTTTCATCTTGTATATCAGCCGAAGGTGAATATCCAAACAGGAGCAGTTAGAAGCACAGAAGCACTCCTGAGATGGAATAACAATCCTTATCATGATCTGAATGTTGCTGAAATGATCAGGATCGCTGAAGATGCCGGATTTATAACGATCATTACAAGATGGGTCATTAAGAATGCAGTTTATCAGATCAGCGAATGGGAAAAACAGGGAAAAGATGTTGCTGTTTCGGTCAATTTGTCCTCGCGGGATCTGATTGATGAAACAATTGTAAATTATACCGCAGAGTGTATACGGGAAGCGGGGATCCAGCCGCGACATCTTGAGTTTGAACTGACAGAAAGAAGTATGATAGAAGATGAGGAAAAGACATTTGCAATATTGAGTGCCTTTCAAAAGAGTGGTATCAAGATCTCACTGGATGATTATGGAACAGGACATAATTCACTTGTGTATCTTGTCAGGAGTTTATTTCGTTTTGATTCTATTAAAATCGAGAAAATGTTCATTGATGAAATAGCAAGTCCTAAAACACAAGCATTGATTGAAGGAATTGTTAAGACCGCACACGAAAGTGATATACAGGTCATTGCAGAGGGTGTAGAAACGAAATTGCAGTTCGACATTATAAAAGAACTTGGATGTGATACAGTACAGGGATATTATTTCAGCAGACCGGTCATGCCGGACGAACTGAGATTTCATTCATATCATTGAGAAAGAATCCCCCGCCCGGGATCTTTTGGAGAAAATTCTCCATAAAAACAGCAGGTTTTAACCTGCTGTTTTTTGAAGCTGTTTTTTCACATATTTTTTCACTTTTTTCTTGCATTTGCCACAAGCTTTGGTTGCTTTTGTTTCAGCTTTTACTTCTTTGAAACTGCGTGCACCATTCTTGATTGATTTTTTAATGTCTTTTTTTGTGACTCCATAGCAGGAGCAGATTACCTTACTCATAATTATAATACCAGTGAAGGCGGGTTATAGATTCTTTGCGCAAGCTCCTGATCTAACAGATACAGCCCCTTAGGGTCGCTGCCAAAGAGTTCCATTTTACGAATCAAATCATTGGCATTGGTCTCTTCTTCGCCCTGCTCTTTCACGAACCAGTCAAGGAACTGCATGGTCCTGAAATCTTTTACCTGATAAGCAGCATCATAAATGGTATGGATAGAAGCAGTAACAAATTCCTCGTGCTCCAGTCCAGCCTTCAGAGGAGACATATTATCGATATACGAAACCTCTGGTGTTCCGATCTGCTCCAATGAAACTTTAATATTATTATTCTGCATATACTGTATAAACAGAAGTGCATGATCTCGTTCTTCCTGAGCCTGGACTTTATACCAGTTTGCAAAACCATTCAATCCCTGCTCAACAAAATAATTTGAAAAATCCAGGTAAAGATAGGCGGAATAAAATTCCTTATTGATCTGACTGTTTAATAATTCTGAAACTTTTGAATCAAACATAGGCAAAATCTCCTTTTCTCATTTTTAATTTATTATAGCATTAGAATAGAAAATATGAAAGAAAAATGTCGGACAATTCCAAAAGCCCAAATGAATTAAAATTGTATAAAATTACCAAAAAATCTATTGTGAATCAGTCAGATTTATGATAAATATATTATATAACATCAAATATTCAGAAAAAATAAAAAATCGTATATAGAGGAGGTATCAGGTATGGGATTGATCAGGAACAGAAGGGTTTCAGTGAAATTATTTTTAATTATTATTCCTGCTATTATTGCAATGGTTGGACTGACTGCATTCTTTAGTGTAAAAGCAAGTCAGGTCGGAAGTGACTCTAAAAAAGTCTTATATGATGAGATCTATGTGAGTACCTCTACAATATTAAATGCGGACCGAGACTATTACCAGGCACTTATTGCAGAGATGGAACTTGCTCTTATGGGAAGCAACTTGACACAGGAAAGAAAAGATCAGCTTTTTACTGACTATGATGAAAATGTAGCACAGGTGGAGGAACGCATCGCAGAGGCGATGGCAAATATCAGTGGCAACACAGAGCTGTATTCTGTCTTTCAAGATGCCACCAGTGGACATACATTAAAGGATCTTGAGGCAGACTTTAATGAAAAGTTCGCACAGTGGAAACAGGCGTATGATCCGAAAACAGGACAGGGAGATATCAGTAAAAAAACTGAACTGTTTGATGCTGCAAGGGAAGATATTAATCTGATGACTGAACTTTTTGACCAGTATGCAACATATAAAACACAGCAGGCACAGGATGAGGTCATTGCAAGTCTTGTCATAGCTACGATTATCGTTGCACTGATCATTTTGCTCATTGTGATCTTTGCAATTGTAATCATCAATTATCTTAAGAAAAATATAATCCTTGTAAGTGAAGATATGGATAAACTTGCCGGTAATGATCTGACCTTTACACCACATGATCTGATTTCAAAGGATGAACTTGGAAAATTATCTCGTTCTCTGAATGCGATGTTCATCTCCTTGAAAAAAATCGTTTCAATGCTTTATCAGACATCCGACGAGCTTAAGGGTGCGGCTGTTTCCATGAAGGAAAATTCAGGTGAAGTCACAGCGTCCATGCATGAAATAGCACGTGCAATAGGTGAAATTGCTGACACAACGGGCAAGCAGGCAAATGAGACTGAACTTGTTGTAAAAGAAGTCGATGAGCTTGGACAGATCGTTAATAAAAATATTGACAGTGCACATGCATTAATGAAATCAAATGACGAAATTCATCATGTTACGCAGGAAGGACTCCAGGTCGTTAATAATCTGACAGATATCACAGTTGAAAGTGGTGCTTCTTTTGAAGAAATCTTTCATCTTGTGTCCATGACAAGTCTGAGTGCAGATAAAATCGGAGAAGCTAGCAATCTGATCAGTGGAATTGCACAACAGACAAATATGCTTGCGCTGAATGCAGCAATTGAAGCGGCAAGAGCCGGGGAAGCAGGAAAAGGATTTGCGGTCGTTGCTGATGAAATCAGAAAGCTTGCTGAACAATCAGCAAATTTAACTGCAGTCATTGATTCTATGCTATCAGAATTAAAAATGAATGTAGAGAAGGCAAATGAGAAGAGCGAAGAAGTAAGAGATGCAGTGGCCAGACAGGCAGAGAGTGTTGCAGATACAGAAAGCAAGTATTTTGCAATTGTTGAGGCTGTTAAGAATATTGATACAGAAATCAATACCATCAATAAACTGACTGAAGAAATAGAACGAAGCAGGAGTGCAGTCGTGGACTCTACATCGAATCTTGCTGCAATAGCAGAGGAAAATGCTGCCAGCACACAGGAGACATCTGCGACATCCGAAGAAGTTCTTGCGACTATGATCACAATGAATGAAATTGGAGAAAATGTTGCAAAGATTTCTCACGAACTGGATGAGCTGATCAAGCAGTTCAAAATGACGGAATTACAGGAATAAAAAACTTACAAAGAAAACACATAAGAAAAGTTTTTTAGGACAGGAAAGATATGAAATTATTGACGTGTACAGAGGTGGAAACAGCGTATCTGAGTGAACGCGACCACCAATTAGGAGATGCCATACAAAGAATCGGCAAAATAGAGCGGATCTGTTATCCGGACTTCTTTGAGGGATTTGCCAATGCGATCATTGGTCAACAGATCAGTACCAAGGCCATGGAAACGATCTGGGGAAAAATAATTGAACTTTGTGAGAAAATCACACCTGAATGTATCATGAGCATGAATCTGGAAGACCTGAAGAGGTGCGGGATTTCTGAGAGAAAAACTGGATACTTGAAAAATTGTGCCCAATTGATCATGAATGGTTCATTGTGTCCGAATGAATTTGAACACATGTCTGATGATGAAGTATGCCATGTGCTTACCGGGTTAAAAGGAGTAGGCACCTGGACTGCAGAAATGCTTCTGATCTTTACGCTTGGGCGGAAGGATGTTTTGAGTTTTGGGGATTATGGCATACGCAAAGGGATCAGTATCCTTCATGAACTAGATGAACTGGACATGAACATGTTCGAAAAGTTTCAGGAGTGCTATTCGCCTTATGGTACAGCTGCAAGCCTGTATCTTTGGGAAATAGCAAGAGGATCATAACTAAGTATAAAAAGATGCTTTACATAGCATCTTTTTTATGATATAAAACCACTACATATGAAATAAAATATAAAAAATAACGGAGGATATAAAATGAATGAAGTGTATGAAAAAGTGAAAAGATGTTATGACAGTATTGCTGAAAAAATCAAGTTTAAGCCTAAGGTCGCAATTGTTCTAGGATCCGGTCTGGGAGACTATGCAGACGACATTCAGGTCGAAGCTGAACTGGACTATTCTGAAATCTCGGAATTTCCTATTTCGACAGTACCTGGGCATGCTGGAAAATTTATTTTTGGATATGTTAAAGGAATTCCGGTAGTATGTATGAAAGGAAGAATCCACTATTATGAAGGTTACTCCATTTCTGATGTAGTACTTCCAATCAGACTGATGAAACTGATGGGAGCAGAGATCTTATTTTTAACAAATGCTTCAGGAGGTATTAATCCTGATTTTGGAGCGGGAGATTTTATGCTGATCAAAGATCATATTTCCTGTTTTGCACCAAATCCTCTGGTCGGTAAAAATATAGATGAATTTGGAACACGTTTTCCTGATATGAGTCAGATCTACGACAGGAAACTTATGGATACAATTCGACATGTTGCAAGGGAAAATGAAATCCTGCTAAGAGAAGGAATCTATCTTCAGCTTACAGGTCCATCATTTGAATCACCTGCAGAGATCAGGATGCTTCGTACTCTGGGAGCAGATGCGGTCGGAATGAGCACTGTTGTAGAAGCGATCACTGCCAATCATTGTGGAATGAAAATCTGTGGTATTTCCTGTGTATGTAACCTTGCAGCTGGAATGACTGAAAATCCTCTGACGCATGAGGAAGTGCAGGAAGCTGCAAATCAGGCAGCACCTAGGTTTAAACGTCTGATAACTGAGTCAGTTGTCGCATTTCAATCAATTTGAATATCAAATCATTTTTGACAGGTTGAAAAATTCTGAAAATTGTGCTAATATTTATAAATAATGTGGTGCAATGATACAAATGGCAAAACCACAAAAAACAAATAGGAGGATGTATTATGAAGAAGAAATTACTCAGTGTATTATTGAGTGCTGCAATGGTTGCAACATTACTTACAGGATGCGGAAGCAAAACTGAAGAAGCAGCTCCAGCAGAAGAAGCAGTAACAGAAGAAGCTACAGAAGAAGCAGCGCCAGCTGAAGAAGCAACAGAATCTGAAGCATCAGCAGAAGGTTATGAACTTGCACTTGTAACAGATTTAGGTACAATTGATGACAAATCATTTAACCAGGGTGCATGGGAAGGCCTTGAAAAGTATGCAAAAGAAAATGGTGTTTCCTATAAATATTACCAGCCACAGGAAGGTACGACTGATTCATATGTTGAAACAATCGGACTTGCAATAGAAGGTGGAGCAAAATTAGTAGTTTGCCCAGGATTTTTATTTGAAGAGCCAATTTTCATTGTACAGGATCAATATCCAGATGTAACATTTATTCTTCTTGATGGAGCGCCTCATAATGCTGATTACTCAGAATTTAAAACAGGTGAAAATGTAATGTCGATCATGTTCCAGGAAGATCAGCCAGGATACCTTGCAGGATATGCTGCAGTAAAAGATGGCATGACAAAACTTGGATTCATGGGTGGTATGGCAGTTCCAGCAGTTATCCGTTATGGATATGGATTTGTTCAGGGCGCAGATGCAGCAGCAGCAGAATTAGGTGTTGATGTTGAAGTAATGTACAATTACACAGGTGCTTTTGAAGCAACACCAGAAGCTCAGTCTATGGCTGCTTCATGGTATCAGAATGGAACAGAAGTAATCTTTGGTTGTGGTGGTGCAGTTGGTAACTCCGTTATGGCAGCAGCTGAAGAAGCAAGTGCAAAAGTAATCGGTGTTGACGTTGACCAGAGTCCAGAATCAGATACTGTTATTACATCAGCTATGAAATTACTTTCTAACTCTGTATATGACGGAATCAAAGCTTACTATGATGGAGCATTCCCAGGTGGAGCAACTACAACCTTTACAGCAGCAAACAATGGTGTAGGTCTTCCAATGGAAACATCAAAATTTGAAGCATTCACACAGGAAGATTACGATGCATTATATGCAA
>JAQVCQ010000129.1 GCA_028689715.1 Lachnospiraceae bacterium | reverse complement strand
TTCGAGATCATACCTGCTTCTGGCGAGGAAATCATCGCTCATACAGATCCATCTGCTGTTGTAAAAGAACTCTCTATGCAAAAAGCATTGGAAATATATCACACCCATCATTTTGACTTGCCGGCGATTATCCTTGGTGCCGATACCGTAGTCGCATATAACGGCCATATCCTTGGAAAGCCTCAGGATAGTGAGGATGCTTTTCAAATGCTACATAGTTTACAGGGAAATGTTCACAGTGTTTTTACCGGAATCACTTTTATTGATTCCGATAGCGGCAATATTCATACAGAATGCTGTCAGACACTTGTCCACGTTTATCCGATGTCCAACCAGGAGATCAATGAATATATTGCAACCGGCGAGCCCTTGGATAAAGCTGGCTCATATGGTATCCAGGGTCATTTTGCCGCTTATATCAAAAAAATCGATGGGGACTATTATAATGTGGTCGGTCTTCCCATCTCCATGGTATATCAATATCTAAAAAATGACCGGTAATGTTTTCGGGAGCAGTCAGAACGACTGCTCTTTTTGTTATTACCGGTCAAGGATTATCTTAATTTTTCAATTTCTTCATAATTGTTAGAGAATCTCGCTTCTTCTGACGGCACCTCTTCCACAAACTGCTGTGCGTTTGGTCCAAATCTAAATACCACTTTAAGTAAGATCGGTGTAATCACTGTTGTGATTACAACTACAATGATGACAGGACCTAGAAATGCACTGCCCAAAAGTCCAATCGCTGTTCCTTTACTGGCAACGATCAACGCCACTTCGCCTCTTGATATCATTCCAACGCCGATTCGGGCACTCTGATAATTTTTATAACCACACATCTTTGCACCAAGTCCACATCCGATCACCTTTGTCAGAATTGCTACAACTGCAAGTAATAATGCATAGATAAAAATCGTTGCATTCATATCCGGTAGAATTACTTTTAATCCTACACTTGCGAAGAACAATGGTGACAGATACAGATATGACAGTACGTCAAATTTTGATGCGATATACTGTGATTTCTGTGTACTTGATATGATCAGACCAGCAATAAATGCTCCTGTAATATCTGCGACTCCAAAAAAGTGTTCTGCAACATATGACATAAAAAGACAGAAAACAAATGCAATGATCGTATATCTGTGCAACGGTTGAACTGTTGATTCGCTCCAGTATTTGTAAAATTTAAAGAATAAGATTCCAGCTACTAATGCAAAAACAAAGAACAGTACGATCTTTAACAACACAACGACTACATTCACAGAAGTATCAGCCATTGATGTAATCACTGTCAGTGCGATGATTCCTATAATATCATCAATGATTGCAGCTCCAAGGATCGCATTTCCTGATCTTGTTTTCAACTTACCAAGTTCTTTCAGTGTCTCAACTGTAATACTGACCGAAGTAGCCGTTAAAATCACACCTACGAACATATTTTGAAGAAAAATACTTCCATTCGCATCAGACACGATCTTACCTGGCCCATTAAACAGTTTTGTAATAAAATAACCACCGAGCAAAGGTACCACAACACCAATAATTGCTATAACAAATGACGCTTTGCCACTTTTCTTTAATTCCTGCATATCTGTTTCCAGGCCAGCACAGAACATCAAAACAATTACTCCGATCTCAGCGCCCGACTGAATAAAACTTGTTTCCTGGATAATATTTAAAAATGCAGGTCCAAAGATCAGGCCGGCAAGTAATGCCCCAACAACCTGTGGCATTCTGAATTTTTTAGTGACCAGTCCCAACATTTTCGTTGATAGTAAAATGATTGCCAAATCCAGTATAAATTTGTAACTTTCCATAATTCGTCTCCTTTTGCATCCATTCTGCATGCATAAGTTCAGATGTTGATTTTTATTCAACATGATGCTTAATTTATGATGATTTCTTTAACCGTTGTCAAATTTAACACTTTTTCCATCACTTTACAAGCATAATTTTGTAAAGTGTCATATAAAAAAAGAATGGCTCTATATCAATATCGTCATATCATTTTAATAACAAACCAGTTAGGATCGGACTTGATATTACTCTTGTTAATTCTATCCGCGTATTTTATAATACAAATTAGAATACATGATAACGCACATAAGGAGGGTTTTGTAATGCTGAAAGAGTTTAAAGAATTTGCTTTGAAAGGGAATGTTGTTGATCTTGCTGTTGGTGTTATAATCGGTGGTGCTTTTGGCAAAATCGTAACATCTCTTGTAAACGACATCATTATGCCATTGTTCGGTCTTTTACTTGGTGGAATGAATTTTTCAGATTTAAAAATAGTCATTACGCCTGCACAGGGTGATATCGCTGAAGTCGCGTTTCGTTATGGAGCTTTTTTCCAGACATTGATCGATTTTGTGATTATTGCATTTTCAATCTTTTTGTTCATCAAACTTCTGAATTCATTAAAGAAAAAAGAAGCTCAGATCGTAGAAGCTGCAAAAGAGCCCTCAAAAGAAGAAGCTCTTTTGACCGAGATCAGAGATCTGTTAAAGGAAAAATAAATAATACAGAATATTTAAAAAGGCATCTGTTTTCATTTTTTTGAAAACGGATGCCTTTTTTGGTATTACATACAAATACAGATTGATTGCTCCATATCGTAATAAAACTGCATGTTTTTTTCAGAAACATCATATAATCCGATTATTTCCGATAAATTTTCTTCCTCTGGAAGCAGTATCCCTAATTGGTTCTCCGACTCTTTTAATCTTTCAGGATGGAATGCTAGCGTATTCTGATTTTCCATAATAGCACAGTATATCATATCTGTTTCAACAAGATCCTGAAACATATGACTACCAAATGAAAGTTCCGGCTGGTACCCAGCCTTGCTGTACGCCACTTCACAGATCACGCAGAATTCACTAATATTCGAAAAAACAACAGGCACACCCAGTTCCGGTGAAGAAGTCCCTATCCTTCCCGGAACGATCAGTAATAAATTTTTTCCCTTGTTCTTATAATACTGATTGATTTTTCCGATGCAATGAGCTATGTCATACTTTTTCTGATAGGGATAGGTGTAGTATTGATGCGGATCGACATAAACAACAATATCTGCACCAAATTGTCTTGATCTTCCCATCAGACCCTTTTTCACACAAAATAATGCATTCTTTTTGATCATCTCTGGTCCGAATTCTGGAATTATCACTTTTTCTCCTTCAGCTCCTGTCTGAAGTGGTCTGCATTGCAACAGATTTAAAACAAAATTCTGATCTTCTCCAAAATTTAATGTATATTCAATATCGACTGGATAATTATATTTATCTTGAAGGAGGCTTAAGATTGATTGCATCAATTGAATAAATGCTTCCTTTCTGCACAATCCCTTCAGTGATATGAACATGATCTCTTTATAGATTCCACGGTCTCTGAACATCATTTCTGCGTCTACATCATGCTCAAGTAATAATTTCTGTACTTCTTTTGGGATTAGATCTACAATATCTCTCAGATTTTTTTCACACATGCATCCTTCTGCCATATCGATCATTTCGATTTTATGCTGTGAGTAAGTATGTCTGTCCTCCGTACTTTGATATAATTCCGCTTCAGGTCTTTCAAGACTTACAAGCTTGGGATAATCTCCCTGTGTTCTGTCGACAGCTTTGGTTCCAAGTCCCATGACCATACGTAACATGGCAGAATCCGTTGACATTGTTTCAAATAACCTGTACATACTGTAAGAATATCCCACTCCTGCGGCACCGGGCATAAAGTAATTTCCAAAATAGGATCCTGATACCCGCTGTACCAAAAGCGCCATTTGCTCATCTCTGCCTTCAAGGTTGCGTTTTAGTCGGTATTCAAGCGCTGATTTATTCATCGTACTTGCATAAACAGTTCTTGCTGCAGCTTCAAAAGCTTCCAGCCTATCTTCCATACTGCCGGTGTTGACACAAAAGATCGAATCATATTTCCCTGCGAAAGCATTGCCAAATCCATCTTCAAGAATACTGCTGGAACGGACGATGATCGGGCTCTGTCCAAAATAATCCAGCATACGTCTGAACTGATCTCTGATATCTTCCGGAAACTTTCCATAATGCAGTGCTTTCCTGAATTCTTCTGCAATGCTGAAATATTCCTCTTTTGTGCGTTGCCTTATCCTAAGATCCCAACAGTTATTCTGCACGATATAGGTATAAAAAACATCGGAACCGATAAAAAATGAATCATGAGACTCCATCTTAGGAAGCAATTCAGGCAGATTATTTTCCACTAATTTTCTTGCCAGCAGCATGCCACAAGATTTACCGCCTATCATTCCAGTACCGATCATCCTGTCTCTGATTGCGAAGTAATCTTCTGCCGTAAAATTTTCTTCAACCATTCTCCTTAATTTGGAATCCCTAGTCATGATCGTTCGACACATTGTCTTCATAAAGCTTTCCGGAAATTCTCCGGCAGCATATTTAACTCTGGCTTCCATAAAAAACCTGTCCCAGCTGTCAGCATTCTGTTCACTTGCAATTGAGGACGAACGGTTCAATATATTATAAAACTGACTAACACTGTATCCATCTGTCAGCGGTTTAAATTCTTTTGTCTCCGGCTGGTATAAATGTGGCAGGAACATTTTGGGTGAGTACCTGTTCCAGACCTTTAGCGGATGAACGTAGATCACATTTTCATCTGAATATACATCAAGGAACAGCTGTGTTGTTTCCCTGATTTTAGCGATCGCTTCAAAGGAGTGCCTACCCCTTATAATAGGAAAATATGCAACTGTATCAAGCTGAAACAAAAATGGGCAAGTCACCTTGAAAAAATTACTCATCATAAGATCTGCTGACCACGCTACCTGGAGATCAGAAAGACAGTCAAAAACATAGATTGCATCTTTTCCCTCGTTTTCAATGATATGATGGATCTCAACAGTAAAGTTTTCGAATCTATGGGATAGTTCTACATGATATACTTTCACCCCTTCTGTTTCAATCATTGGGTTTTTAGAAGAAAACTGAATGTAGATCATCTTCCTGTGATCATGCAAACTCTGTACAGCCAGAGATGATGCAAGGCCTCTGAAGTCTTCCATTGAATCAACCTGCCAGACTACGTTGTCTCCAAGTCTTATGTGATCCAGTTCCGCATCCATTTCCGGAATTCCTGATGATATTTTTTCAAATGCTGCCATATATTTCCTCCCTTTACTTGTCATTCATTCTGTGTCTGAAGTGCTTTTTCTTCTATATTTACATCTCTTCATTTTTCTTTATTATATTCTTTATACTCATCTTTATATTTTATCATTATAATAATACTTCATACGCCTGATCCGGCTTGCACTGTTTAGAAAATCCTCTTCTAACTGAACTCTGATTTTACGAAATATTTCTTCAGAACCCGGTTCCAACTGTTTGTTTGAATATCTTGCCTCGCAGAATGTAAAATGTAATTTCTTAAAATCATGACAAGTATCTGTCATTTT
>JAQVCQ010000029.1 GCA_028689715.1 Lachnospiraceae bacterium | reverse complement strand
TTCACTCGTAATGAAGGGGTCGTCGGTTCAAATCCGATTTTCAGCTTATAAAAGCATCTGAAAACATTTTGATGGTTTTTAGATGCTTTTATTATAGCCAATGGGAGAGAAAAAATGAGTTACGAACAATTAAAACTTGAGAAACAGTTATGTTTTCCATTATATGCATGTGCAAAAGAAGTCGTAAAAAAGTATAAGCCATTTTTGGATGAGATCGGTCTTACCTATACCCAGTACATTACGATGATGGTATTGTGGGAACAGGAAAAGATCAATGTAAAAACACTGGGTCAGTATTTATATCTTGATTCCGGTACGCTGACTCCGTTACTTAAAAAACTTGAATCACAAGAGCTTATTAAACGCGAACGTCTTCTAGAAGATGAACGAAATGTGATCGTAAGCCTGACTGATAAAGGATATGAGCTTAAGGAACAGGCTTCACTTATACCTGAAAAAATAGGAAAGTGTATTCAGATATCAAATGAAGACGCAGCACAGTTGTATTCATTACTCTATAAAATACTAGATACTATAAATAAAGATAATGAATAATTAAAAATTCAGATCATTTTTTTTGTTCGACTGATTTTGAAAGGGCAATTTTATGAAAATAACCAGTAATAAAAACATATTAAAAATAATTAAGTCAATGGGGTGCATCTTACTTGCGCTGACACTTGCGTTATCGCCGCTTGCACAAAGCAGATCCATAGCGGCCGGATCACCCAAAGGAATTGATGTTTCAGTCTATCAGGGAAATATTAACTGGCAGGCAGTCGCAGCAGATGGAGTTTCTTTTGCGTTCGTAAGACTTGGTACTACAAAAAAAGGAATTGACGGCCAGTTCGCCAACAACATGAAAAATGCTGTTGCTGCAGGAGTCAGGACCGGTGTTTACATTTATTCCTATGCAACATCTGTAGAAGGTGCGGCAGCAGAAGCGAATATCGTACTTCAAAATATTCAGGGATATACAGTGTCATTTCCTGTTGTAATAGACCTTGAGGATGCAACACTTGCCGGACTGTCACCGGATACACTGGCTGCAATGGCGAATACATTCTGCGGAATTATAAAAAGTGCCGGATATTATCCAATGGTATATGCCAACAAGAGCTGGTTCACAAATAAAATAGGTCCTATTGGATATGACAAGTGGGTCGCACAGTATGCACCAGTGTGCACTTATCCAAATCCTACGATCTGGCAGGCAACCAATACAGGTCGTGTGAACGGGGTACCTGCAAATGTTGACATTAATTATCTTTACAAAGATCTTGCTTCTATTATTATACCGGAAGGGTTTGTTCAAAGAGAAGGTAAGACCTATTATTACAGCAATTATCGTATGAAAACGGGCTGGGCAGATATCAATGGAGGAAGATATTTCTTTCAGAGTGACGGAAGTATGCTGACCGGATGGATTACAAATGGTGCACTCTCTCTTTATTTTCAGCCAAATGGTCTGTTACAGACAGGCTGGGCAGATCTGAATGGTCACAGATATTATTTTAATGAACAGGGACAGATGCAACGAGGGTTGATTCAGATCGGTGCAGGAAAATACTTTTTTGATAACAATGGATATATGCATACAGGCTGGTTCGATGCAGGAACGGCCAAGTTCTACTTCAGACCAGATGGGTCCATGGTCACAGGGTGGGCAGATCTAGATGGACATAGATACTATTTTAGCGAAACAGGACAAGCTGCAGTAGGATTAAAGCAGATCGGGAATACAGTGTACTTATTTAATGCAGATGGAACGATGCAGACGGGCTGGTTTGGAAATGAACCGTCAAAATACTATTTCCTTGCAGATGGATCAATGGCAAAAGGCTGGCAGAATATTGGCGGAGCAGTATATTATTTTAAAGAGAATGGTCAAATGAATATTGGACTGCTCATCCTGAATAATGTGAAATACTATAATGATGTGGATGGCAAGCTCGTGACCGGATGGAAACAGATCGGTGACAAATGGTTCCTGTTCGCACCGGATGGTGTTCTGGTCGCAAACACGACCATTGATGTAAATGGAGTGGTATGTCAGTTTGATGCAAATGGAATACTGATTGCACCGGCAGGTTATATTCCAGTGCAATAATATGAGATTAACAAAGGGCAATACACGATTTGTGTGTTGTCCTTTTTAACATAATTGTGAAAAATGAATCCTGATTATTTCAATTTGTTATAGATTATACTGTTTATTTAAAAAGTAAGGTTACTTTATTGCATTGAAGTGAATTATGTGATAATATCAAAAGAAGATTTTTGAACGGAGGATATGGAATGGCTCAATTATGGGGCGGAAGATTTACAAAAGAGACAGATCAAATGGTCTATCAGTTCAATGCATCCCTTTCTTTTGATAAAAGGCTGTATAAACATGATATCCAGGGAAGCATAGCACATGTTACAATGCTTTGTCGTCAGGGTATTTTGTCTGAACTTGAAAAGACACAGATTATTGATGGTTTAAAGGGAATTTTACTTGATATAGAAAATGGATCACTTCAGTTTACTGAGGAATATGAAGACATACATAGCTTTGTGGAATCGCATCTGATCGATCGGATCGGAGACGCTGGAAAAAAACTTCATACAGGAAGAAGCAGGAATGATCAGGTCGCTTTAGATATGAAGCTTTATATCAGAGATGAGATAAAACAGATAGATGACATAATAAAAAATCTTTTAAGTACACTGCTGAAGATCATGGAAGAACATACAGGAACGTATATGCCTGGATTTACACACATGCAAAAGGCGCAGCCGACCACTCTTTCACATCATATGGGTGCTTATTTTGAAATGTTCAAACGTGACAGATCAAGACTTGCAGACATTTACAGACGTATGAATTACTGTCCGCTTGGTTCCGGTGCACTTGCAGGAACGACCTATCCACTTGACAGAACTCTTACTGCCGAATTATTAGAGTTTGACGGTCCTACGCTCAACAGTATGGATTCTGTTTCGGACAGAGATTACTTGATTGAGCTTCTGAGTGCGCTTTCTACTATTATGATGCATCTGAGCAGATTTTCTGAGGAAATTATTGCCTGGAATTCTGATGAATATCGTTTTGTTGAAATTGATGATGCATTTTCCACCGGAAGTAGTATTATGCCGCAAAAAAAGAATCCAGATATTGCAGAACTTGTAAGAGGAAAGACTGGCAGGGTATATGGATCACTTATTTCCATGTTGACTACAATGAAAGGTATTCCACTTGCTTATAACAAGGATATGCAGGAAGATAAAGAAGTTACATTTGATGCACTGGATCAGGTAAAGATCTGTGTTGTTTTATTTGAACAGATGTTAGGAACGATGAAGTTTCGACTTGACAGAATGAAGGATAGTGCTACGAATGGATTTACGAACGCAACAGATGCAGCAGACTACCTTGTATTAAAGGGAGTTCCGTTCAGAGATGCACATGGAATTATCGGAAGTCTGGTCTTACACTGTATTGATCAGAAAAAATCAATTGAAGATTTAACGATCGAAGAATTAAAACAGTTCTCAGATGTGTTTGAACAGGATGTGTATGAAGCAATCAGTTTAAAAACATGTGTTGAAAAACGACTTACAATAGGAGCACCAGGAATAGAAGCCATGAAACAGGTGATCAGTCTCCATCATGAATATTTAAAAGAAGAATTTTCTGGTATGTAATGACTGTAAATCTATCAAATAAAAGAGGAGAATGAAAAATGAGCGAAAAGTTAAAAGTTGGTATCCTTGGTGGTACAGGTATGGTTGGTCAGAGGTTTATCGCCCTATTGGAAAATCACCCCTGGTTCGAAGTTACAACTGTTGCGGCAAGCGAAAGATCATCAGGAAAAACTTATGAAGAAGCAGTTGGTGACAGATGGAAAATGACTACACCAATGCCGGAAAATGTAAAGAAAATGGTTGTTATGAATGTAAATGAAGTAGAAAAAGTAGCAGCTGGCGTAGACTTTGTTTTTAGTGCTGTTGATATGACAAAAGAAGAAATCAAGAAAATTGAAGACGAGTATGCAAAAACGGAAACACCTGTTGTTTCAAATAACAGTGCACACAGATGGACACCGGACGTTCCTATGGTTATTCCGGAAATCAATCCAGATCATATGAAGGTAATTGATTTTCAGAAAAAGAGACTTGGAACAACAAGAGGTTTTGTTGCGGTCAAACCAAATTGTTCGATTCAGAGTTATGCACCGGTACTGACAGCTTGGAGTGAATTTGAACCATATGAAGTCGTAGCTACGACCTATCAGGCAATTTCAGGAGCAGGCAAGACATTTAAAGAATGGCCTGAAATGATAGAAAACATTATTCCATATATTGGTGGAGAAGAAGAAAAATCAGAGAAAGAACCACTTAGAATTTGGGGAACAATTGAAGATGGAGTGATCAAACCTGCGACATCACCTGTTATTTCATGTCAGTGTATTCGTGTTCCTGTATTGAATGGACATACAGCTGCGGTGTTCGTTAAATTTAAAAAGAAAGCAACAAAAGAACAGCTGATAGAAAAATTAAGAAGCTTCAAAGGAGTTCCACAGGAGCTCGAACTTCCGAGTGCACCAAAACAGTTTATTCAGTATCTGGAAGAAGATAACAGACCACAGGTAGTTGCAGATGTGGATTATGAGAATGGAATGGGTGTTTCGGTAGGAAGAATCAGAGAAGATCATATTTATGATTTTAAATTTGTAGGTCTTTCACATAACACGGTACGTGGTGCTGCTGGTGGTGCAGTTCTTTGTGCTGAATTGCTAAAAGCACAAGGCTACATTACAAAAAAATAGCGATATTACAGAGTATACGAAATCATCAGACAGTTGATTCGGTGGAATATGTAATTAGTTGAAATGCGAAGAGGCAGGATAGATAGTATGATTCTATCTTGCCTCTTTTAAAGATTCATGTAAATGGAAGTAGAATACGAGACAATACAATTGTTATAAGAAAAAGGAGATTATTATGAGAAAATTCAAAAAAATCATTACAGTCATGACAATGATGACAATGATGACAATGCTGACCGGCTTACTTGCAGGTTGCGGAGCAAAAAGTGATGCAGAAAGTGCAGCATCAGATAAAGTATTAAAGGTCGCAATGGAATGTAGCTATGCGCCATATAACTGGACACAGCCAGATGATACGAACGGAGCAGTGCAGATCCAGGACAGCAAAGATTACGCATATGGTTATGATGTCATGATTGCAAAAAAAATTGCTGAAGAACTGGGATATGAACTCCAGATCGTGAAACTTGATTGGGATTCACTCGTTCCGGCAGTTCAGTCTGGAACTGTAGACTGTGTCATTGCTGGACAGTCTATTACTTCTGAAAGACTTCAGATGGTCGATTTTTCCAAACCTTATTATTATGCTTCTATTGTAACGTTAACAAAAAAAGACGGAACCTATGCTTCAGCAAAAGGAATAGGTGAACTTGCGGGTGCTACCTGTACTTCTCAGCTTGGAACAGTATGGTATGATGTTTGCCTTGGACAGATCACAGATGCAAATATTTTACCTGCACAGGAATCAGCTCCTTCCATGCTCGTTGCGCTGGATTCAGACAGAGTCGATCTTGTTGTAACAGATATGCCTACTGCAAAAGCAGCAACAGTTGCATATCCTGATCTCACAATACTTGATTTTACTGATACAGAAGATAATTTTGAAGTTTCTGAAGAAGAGATCAATATTGGGATTTCTGTTCAAAAAGACAACGCTGAGCTTTTAGAAGGAATTAATGGAGTTCTTGATAAAATGACTATAGATGATTATAATAAAATGATGGATGAAGCAATATCAGTTCAGCCTCTTTCATAATTACAAGGATGAGTCATCCTTAAAAGGAGAAATCTATCATGATATCAGAAATGAATTTTTTGGGGCGTATCATTTATATTTTACAAAGTTATGGAGTATCCTATCTGACTGGCGCAGGAACAACGCTTTTGATCGCGCTTGTTTCTACGGTGATCGGATGTTTGATTGGGTTTGCTGTAGGTGTGATCCAGACGATTCCGGTGCGTGAAGGAAATGAACGCACACCGGGCGTTTATTTTCTGAAACTATGTCAGATGATACTACATGCATATGTTGAATTGTTCCGTGGAACACCTATGATCGTGCAGGCTGTGTTCATTTATTATGGATTGGCACAGATTTGGGGGATTCAGCTTGGAATGTGGCAGGCTGCGTTTCTTGTGGTATCTGTTAATACCGGTGCTTATATGGCAGAATCTGTTAGAGGCGGGATTATTTCGATTGATTCTGGCCAGATGGAAGGTGCTAAGTCTATCGGTATGAATCACTTTCAGGCAATGATAAGTGTAATCCTTCCACAGGCATTTCGCAATATTCTGCCGCAGATCGGCAACAATCTGATCATTAACATCAAAGATACGTCAGTTCTTTCTGTTATCAGTATTGTAGACCTGTTCTTTGTGCATAAGAGTGTTTCTGGTGCACTATATACCTATTTTGAATCAGCTTCGATCGTAATGTTGATTTATCTGACTATGACAGTTACAGTATCAAGGCTTCTTAGACTACTCGAAAAATATCTGGATGGTAGTGAAAACTATGAACTTGCTGACTGTATGGATATTGGCAATCAGATGCATAAGAAGGGAGCCTGAAAATGGAAAAAATACTTGAATTGTCCCATCTTGGAAAAAGTTTTGGTAATCATGTTGTTTTGAGAGATATTAATTTTTCGGTTAAAAAAGGTGACGTCATCTCTGTAATTGGGGCCTCAGGCTCTGGAAAATCGACGATGCTCAGATGTATTAATTTACTTGAGACACCGACTTCTGGAGAGATCTTATTTCACGATACTAATATTTTAAATAAAGAGAATGATATCCCAGCTTATCGTTCTAAAGTAGGGATGGTATTCCAGAGTTTTAATCTTTTTAGCAATATGAGTGTATTGGACAACTGTATTGTTGGCCAGGTGAAAGTCTTAAAAAAGAACAAGGAAGATGCCAGACAAAAGGCAATGCAGTTTCTTACGAAAGTAGGAATGGAACCATATATTCATGCTAAACCCAGACAGCTTTCAGGCGGTCAGAAACAACGTGTGGCGATTGCCAGAGCATTGGCGATGGAACCGGAAGTTCTTCTCTTTGATGAACCAACATCAGCACTAGACCCATTGATGGTTGGGGAGGTATTGAATGTAATGAAGACACTTGCATCAGAAGGGCTTACAATGATCGTCGTCACACATGAAATGTCGTTTGCAAGAGATGTATCGAATCATGTTGTTTATATGGATGATGGATTTATAGTTGAAGAAGGAGCACCGAGTCAATTGTTCAGTGAGCCAAAAGAAGAGAAGACGAAAGCTTTTTTAGCTACCATCTTAGCAGAAAAATAAAATTGTAAAAAACAGGAACCAATGAAATGAAATCATTGGTTCCCTTTTTTTATTTATTAATTTTAGCACGGATCGTTCTGGATGTCTGTTTACATTCTATGATTTCATTGGCTTTTCTGATAGCATCTTCTGTTAAAGAAAAGAAACGGTCTTCGCCATTCATAGCAACAAATCCTGTATTCGTAAGCAGTTTCATCGGCTGATCATTAATTTCTGCATACAGTAGCAGAATGTGTTTTTCACGACATCGATTCTGGATTCTTTTTAAAGCATCAAAAGCTGTAGCATCCATATTTGGGACATTTTTCATTTTTAATATGATCACGCTTGATTTTCTGTCAATTTCATTCATGACATCTAAAAATTTATTTGCCGCACCAAAGAATAATGGTCCATTGATTTCATACAAAAAGACTTCTTTTTTTAGATTTTTATGCAGATCATTTTCCAGATAGGATTCATCTTCCTCTTCGCTTGTGAGAGAAGACAATACGGAACCAGTATTGCTGATTTCTGAAATGTGAATAGAATCAGCCATTCTCTTGACAAACAGGAACATTGCGATCACCATTCCGATTTCAATTGCAACAACCAGATCGAAAATAACAGTGAACAGGAATGTGGATGCAAGTACTGCAATATCGCTTTTTGTGGATTTCAGCAAAGCTTTGCAGGCACGCCATTCGCTCATATTGTAAGCAACTACGACTAAGATCGCAGCAAGAGAAGTCATTGGGACCAGACTTGCTAATGGCATGAATATTTTCATAATCAAAAGGAGCACAAGTGCATGGACAATACCTGAGACTGGGGTGCGTCCACCATTTTTTATATTTGCGGCAGTTCTTGCAATTGCACCGGTTGCCGGAATGCCACCAAACAGAGCGGATCCAATATTAGCAATTCCCTGTGCAACAAGTTCCATATTGGAATTGTGCTTCTTTCCGATCATACCGTCTGCAACAACAGCTGAAAGCAGGGACTCAATGCTTGCAAGAAATGCAATCGTGATTGCTGGGCGAATCAGATCTTTCAGTAATGGAACAGTTACCTGAAAACTGCCAAAATCAATTAAACTGATTTTGCTTGATATTTCGCCAAATCTGCTTCCAATCGTTTCAACAGGTAGATCAAATAAAGCGACGATCGCAGTAGAAGCAATCAGAGCGATCAGTGATCCAGGGATGGTCTTATTGATTTTAGGCCATAGAACAATTACAAGTATTGAAAACAACCCAATCAGGAATGTCGGAAGATGCAGTTTTGAAAAATTTTCAATATAAAGACTCCATTTTTCGAAAAACTCTGAAGGGACATTTTTAATACCCAGTCCAAAAAAATCATTTACCTGTGTAGATAACAAGGTAACAGCGATTCCGGCAGTAAAACCCGTTGTGGTAGGGTAAGGCACATATTTTATGATACTTCCAAATTTCATAAGACCAAAGAAAATCATAAAGATACCAGCCATAATTGTTGCGATCGTGAGCCCGCTAACACCGTACTGCTCAATGATTCCATAAACAATGATAACAAATGCACCTGTAGGCCCACCGATCTGAACACGGCTTCCTCCCAGGAACGAAATTAAGAATCCTGCAATGATTGCTGTGACCAGACCTTTATCAGGGGTCACGCCGGAAGAAATTGCCAGGGCGACTGATAGCGGAAGTGCAATGATCGCAACGATAATACCTGAAATAATATCTTTTGTAAGCTGCCCACCGCTAAGTTCTGTGTTGGCATGCTTAATAATGGAAAACAACTTTGGTTTCATACTTGAAATCTCCTTAAAGATCAATTATTTATAAAAATTTTATAATTACAAACAATGCTGATATTATTCCCTTTTTCTACATTTGTCAATAGTTTCGGGAAGGCAGTTTCCGGTGTTTCACATGAATTTACAATCTTTTTTATTTATGTTATATTTGAAAAAGCAAAGAATAAAATTCAGCAATTTAAATAAAGTTATAGATAAAGGAGAATTTCCTTGGACACAACACAGCTTACTCCGATGATGCAGCAATATATGGAAACAAAAAAAGAATACTCCGATTGCATCCTGTTTTACAGACTGGGTGATTTTTATGAAATGTTTTTTGAAGATGCCATCAAAGCATCAAAAGAGCTTGAAATTACACTGACCGGCAAAAATTGCGGTCTGGAAGAACGTGCACCGATGTGTGGAATTCCATATCATGCTGTTGATTCCTATTTAAATAAACTGGTTTCAAAGGGCTTCAAAGTTGCAATCTGTGAGCAGGTAGAAGATCCAAAGCTTGCTAAAGGCATCGTGAAAAGAGAAGTAGTTCGTGTTGTAACGCCTGGGACCAATCTTAACATTCAGGCGCTTGAAGAAAGCAAAAATAACTATCTGATGAATATCGTTTATTTACCTGATAAAATTGGTATTTCTATTGCTGATGCCACAACAGGGGATTACTATCTGACAGAGGTCGAAGATCTAAAAAAGCTGAGAGATGAAATAGCCCATTATCTGCCGTCAGAAATCATTTGCAATGAAGCGTTTCTGGTCAGCGGAATGGATCTTGATGAGTTAAGGGATAAGTACAATATTGCTGTCTATTCTCTTGAAGCATGGTATTTTGATGATGATAATTGTAAAAAGATATTAATGGAACATTTTAAAGTAAATTCATTAAAAGGACTTGGTCTTGATGAGTTTCAGGCAGGGCTGATCGCAGCAGGCGCTTTACTTCAATATTTATATCAGACCCAGAAAAGTACGCTGAATCATTTTACTCATATAATTCCATATCATACAGGAAGATATATGTTACTTGACAGTTCTACCCGCAGGAACCTTGAACTGACTGAGACTTTAAGAGATAAAAACAAAAAAGGCTCATTGCTCTGGGTCATGGATAAGACCCAGACTGCAATGGGTGCAAGACTTCTTAGAAACTATCTTGAACAGCCATTGGTACAAATGGAAGAAATAGAACAACGGCTTGATGCTGTTGAAACATTTATGAATGAAGCAGTGACAAGGGATGAAATCCGAGAGTATCTTTCGGCTATTTATGATCTTGAAAGACTGCTTGGTAAGGTGAGTTATAAAACGGCGTCGCCCAGAGATCTGATCGCTTTAAAAAAATCATTGGAGATGCTGCCGCATGTAAAAGTACTATTAAAAGATTTTACGCAAGACCTGCTCCATGATATTGATCATGATATTGATGATCTCCATGATATCTGTCACCTGATCGAATCTTCTATTATGGAAGAAGCTCCCATCACGATCAGAGAAGGCTCTTTGATCAGAGATGGATTTCATCAGGATGTGGATACGCTGCGCAGAGCAAAGACAGAAGGTAAGACCTGGCTTGCACAACTTGAGGAAGAAGAAAAAGAAAAATCCGGTATTAAAAATCTTAAAATAAAATACAACAAAGTATTTGGATATTATCTTGAAGTTACCAACTCATATCTGGGAATGGTTCCGGAAGATTATATAAGGAAACAGACGCTCTCGAATGCCGAAAGATTTACAACAAAAAGGTTGAAAGAGCTTGAAGATATGATCCTGAATGCAGAGGATAAGTTATACGCTGTAGAATATGACATTTATTGTTCCATAAGGGATCATATAGCAGATGAACTTGAAAGGATACAGAAAACAGCAAAAGCAGTTGCAAAACTTGATGTGTTCACAAATCTTGCACTGGTCGCTGAAAAAAATCGTTATATCCGTCCATCAGTTAATAAAAAGGGTGTGATATCTATTAAAAATGGAAGACATCCGGTTGTTGAGAAAATGATCCAACATGATATGTTCATAGATAATGATACGTTTCTTGACAATGGGAACCATGCGATTTCGGTCATCACAGGACCTAATATGGCGGGAAAATCAACTTACATGAGACAGACTGCATTAATTGTCCTTCTTGCACAGATCGGATCTTTCGTGCCGGCAAGAGAAGCAGACATTGGTATTGTTGATAGAATCTTTACACGCGTGGGTGCGTCTGATGATCTGGCCAGCGGACAGAGTACCTTTATGGTCGAAATGAATGAGGTGGCCAATATTTTGAGAAATGCAACATCAGACAGTCTTTTGATCCTGGATGAGATCGGAAGAGGAACTTCTACTTTTGATGGCCTTAGTATCGCATGGGCGGTGATAGAACATATCAGCAATAGAAGACTGCTTGGCGCCAAAACCTTATTTGCAACTCATTATCACGAACTAACAGAACTGGAAGGCAAAATAGGAAATGTGAACAATTACTGTATTGCTGTTAAAGAAAAAGGTGATGACATCGTTTTTTTAAGAAAGATCGTAAAAGGCGGAGCAGATAAAAGTTATGGAATCCAGGTGGCAAAGTTGGCAGGAATTCCCGAATCAGTTATTCAGCGTGCAAAAGAGCTGGTCGCACAGCTTTCAGATAATGATATAACACGAAAGGTACAAGATATTGCAGTATTCCAAAATAAAACTGATGTGAAAAAACAGTCTTTTGATGAACTTGATCTGAGACAGATCTCTTTATTTGATACTGTAAAAGATGAAGATATCATTCAGGAACTCAAGTCAATTGAGATTGCGAACCTTACACCACTAGAGGCATTAAATACCTTGAATGCACTGCAAAACAAACTTAACAACAGATGGTAAAAGATAAGTCTGTCCGGAACGAAAGAAAGATATAACAGATCGGAGGAAATGCCATGACTGAAATTCATATACTTGATCATCTCACAATTGACCAGATTGCGGCAGGTGAAGTCGTTGAGCGACCTGCCAGTGTTGTAAAAGAACTAGTGGAGAATTCTATTGACGCTGGTGCATCTGCTGTCACTGTTGAAATCAAAGATGGCGGGACAACATTGATCCGTGTAACAGACAATGGACAGGGGATTGAAAAAGATCAGATAAAAAAGGCGTTTTTAAGACATGCAACAAGTAAAATCAAAGATGCATCAGATCTCTCAAAATGTCAGAGTCTTGGTTTCAGGGGTGAAGCGCTCGCAAGTATCGCAGCAGTTTCCATGATCGAATGTATTAGCAAAACAATGGATGACCTTACAGGGATCAGATATCAGATGCATGGAGGGACTGAAATTTCATTTGAAGAAGTGGGTGCACCAGCAGGTACGACATTCCTTATCAGAAATCTGTTCTTTAATACACCTGCCAGAAAAAAATTCCTGAAATCACCACAGACAGAAGCAGGATATGTAGCTGATATCATGGAGCATGTTGCGCTTTCAAAGCCGGGAGTTTCCTTTTCTTTTATTGTAAATGGTATTCAAAAGTTCCACACATCCGGTAATGGCAATCTGAAAGATGTCATTTATAAAATATATGGAAAAGATGTAATCCATGATTTAATTGAAGTGAATGAAAAAACTCCAGTATTTCAGGTGAGCGGTTATCTAGGTAAACCATCGCTTACCAGAGCAAATCGTAATTATGAAACCTTTTTTGTCAATCAGAGATTCATTAAGAGTTCATTGCTGTCAAAGGCACTGGAAGAAGGTTATCAGTCCTACCTTATGCTCCATAGATTTCCTTTTTCTGTTCTACACCTTGAGATCGATACAGAACAGGTGGATGTCAATGTACATCCAACCAAGCTGGAAGTGCGATTTTCACAGCAGAATATCGTGTATCAGCAGTTACTTGATACCATCATAGACTCATTAAAAGAAAAGGAACTGATTCCTTCAGTTCAATTAGATTCCGTTAAAGAAGTTGTTCAAAATGAACCACGAAAAGCGGGCAGTGTACCTGAACCGTTTGAAATGAATAGGCAGATGGCGGTAAAGGAAGAAACACCACAATATCATGTTCAGCCCGCGTTAATGCAGGAAACCATGCAGAATAGTATACTTTCTAAGGTTCTTGGCACTGTGGGTGGTACAGAAGTACCAAAAAATGAAAAAAATATTTCAAATATCATAAAACAAAAAGAACATATTATTGTTGAAAAGGCAGAGCAACTGGGTCTTTTTTCGGAAAAATTATTAAGTGAAGATGCAAGAGAAGAACATAAAGTATTAGGACAGCTATTTGATACATACTGGCTTGTGTCATTTTCAGATAAATTATTTATTGTAGATCAGCATGCTGCACACGAAAAAGTTAAATATGAATCTCTTATGGAACGATTTTCAAATAATGAGATTATATCACAGAATATCAATCCTCCAATCATTGTGTCTATGACAGGAATGGAAGAGGAAATGTTTCGTATGAATCAAGAGGCTTTTCATAAGCTTGGCTTTGAAGTGGAAGCGTTTGGCGGAACTGAATATGCAATTCGTGCCATACCATCAGAGCTGTTCGGTGCAGATGCAAGAGAATTATTTATTGTAACACTGGATGAATTGTCTGAATTTGCAAACAGATCAAATTCAGGAACTGAACATAATCCGTCAGTAGTGATTGAAAAAGTAGCGTCTATGTCATGTAAAGCAGCTGTAAAAGGAAATCATCCTATGAACCATGAAGAATTTACAGCGCTTTTTGAACAGCTACTTACACTGGAAAATCCTTATAACTGCCCACATGGAAGACCCACCATTATTTCTATGTCCAAATACGAAATTGAAAAAAAATTCAAACGGATTCTCTGATTAAATGAGGGAGAAGAAATGAAGCCACTGATCATATTAACAGGACCAACAGCAGTTGGAAAAACGAATTTATCCATAAAACTTGCTAAAGCAATTGGCGGAGAAATTATCTCCGCCGATTCTATGCAGGTCTATGAATATATGGATATTGGTACTGCAAAAATAAAAAAACCAGAAATGAAGGATATACCGCACTTTCTGATCGATATCCGTAAACCATGGCAGGAATTTAATGTTGTCCAGTTTTCACAGGAAGCCAAAAAGGCAATTGCTGAGATTCATTCCAGAGATAACATACCTGTGATTGCAGGTGGGACAGGATTTTATATACAGGCTGTATTATACGACATTCATTTTGAAGAAAATGATGGCGATGCTGCCTACAGAGAAGAATTGGAATGCATTTTAGCTGAAAAAGGAAATCAGACGCTTCATGAAATGTTACGCGAGGCAGATCCTGACTCGGCAGATGCAATTCATCCTAACAATGCAAAAAGAGTGATCAGAGCACTGGAGTATTATCACCAGACAGGTATGCAGATCTCAAAACATAATATTGAAGAGAGGGCACGTAAATCACCATATGCATTTCATTATTTTGTTTTAACTGACAAACGTGAAAATTTATATCAGAAAATTAATGAACGAGTTGACCTTATGATGGAGAAAGGACTTGTGGATGAAGTTGTACAACTTGTAAAAATGGGTTGTAGAAGAAATATGATTTCCATGCAGGGACTTGGGTACAAAGAAATATTGGAGTATATTGAGGGTGAATGTACGCTTGAGGAAGCAGTCTACAGGATAAAAAGAGATACAAGACATTTTGCAAAAAGACAGCTGACCTGGTTCAAACGGGAACAAGATGTTGAGTGGTTCGATAAATCGGAATATGAATATAATGAAGAATTAATTTTAAATGAAATGATGAGGAGAATTAAAAATGAATCAGACTGATCTGGAAAAGATCTATATGGATTGTGGCATCAGCCGGGAAGTATTTCTTTTTGGTGAAATGATCATGGAATCCAATAAAGATCGATTTGAAGAGATAGACAGGATCGCTGAATTTAATCAGCTGAAAGTAATCAGGGCAATGCAGGCAAACAGAGTAAGTGAGGCATGTCTTCTTGGAACGACAGGATATGGTTATAATGATATCGGACGCGATACACTGGAGGCAGTTTATGCTACGTTATTTGGCTGCGAGGATGCGCTTGTCAGACCGCAGATCACATGTGGCACACATGCCCTTGCAACAGCATTATTTGGGAATGTAAGGCCAGGAGATGAAATTTTGTCACCTGTTGGAAAACCATATGATACATTGGAAGAGGTCATTGGCATCAGGGATTCAAGAGGTTCCCTGAAAGAATATGGTGTCAGTTACAGACAGGTAGATCTGCTTCCTGATGGAGGTTTTGATTTCGATGGGATAAAAAAAGCGATTAATTCAAAAACAAGACTGATTACGATTCAGCGTTCAAAAGGATACCAGACCAGACCGACCTTATCAGTCGAGAGGATTGGAGAATTAATCAGTTTTATTAAGTCAGTTAAGCCTGATGTGATCTGTATGGTAGATAATTGTTATGGAGAGTTCGTGCAGACGATTGAACCATCACAGATGGGTGCTGATATGGTAGTTGGATCCCTGATCAAGAACCCTGGAGGAGGACTTGCGCCGATCGGCGGTTATATTGCCGGAACAAAAGAATGTATTGAGAACGCATCTTACAGACTCACGTCACCGGGTCTTGGAAAAGAAGTTGGAGCATCTCTTGGTGTGCTTTCCTCCTTTTATCAAGGACTGTTTCTTGCACCTCAGGTAACTTCATCAGCATTAAAAGGAGCTATTTTTGCAGCATGCGTCTATGAGAAACTTGGATATCCGGTATTTCCTGACAGTGTCTCAAAGCGATATGATATTATTCAGTCTATCACGCTTGGAAGTCCGGAGGCAGTCATTGCATTCTGTAAAGGGATTCAGGCATCATCACCGGTGGACAGTTTTGTATCACCGGAGCCATGGGATATGCCAGGATATGATAGCCAGGTCATCATGGCCGCAGGCAATTTTATTTCTGGGTCTTCTATAGAACTGAGTGCTGATGCCCCGATCAAAGAACCTTATACCGTATTCTTTCAGGGTGGACTTACTTTTCCACATGCAAAATCAGGTGTTCTCAAGTCATTACAGATGCTGATCGATAAGGGAATCATACAAACAAATCTCTTATAAAAATCTTAATATTTGATGGTTAGTAATTTTTTCATTAAGGTGTACAGCCACTTTGATTTGTGATAAACTGTTAATAGTTATGTAATCTTATTGAATAGATTACAAATCTAGTATACCGGAGGTCAACATGAAAGGAAAAAATAAATGGTCCTGTTTTTTAATGATTCTGGCAGGTATCGTAATTGGCGGTTTGATCGGAAATCTTTTTCCGTCTACATGGCTGAATTATGGTCAGACATTTGGACTGACAAGTCCCTTTATTCTTGATCTTGGTATTTTAAGTGTTACCTTTGCAATGACGATCAAGATTACTGTTGCAAGTATAATCGGGATTATTATAGGTATTATAATATATCGAATTCTTTAAAATTCACAAAACTTCTTAGCAGCGATGTAAAATTCACATCTCCTTACCCTTGGATATGTCCGGAGAACGTACTTTGGGAGGGATCATGAAAAAAATGGAACATGCGAATCTGAACGGCCTGGAAGATGACGAAAAACCTTATGAAAGATTTATGCGTTATGGACCGGACACACTTACAGATGCTGAACTGTTAGCAATCATTATACGAACCGGAACACATGGGGATGATTCTACTGAAATCAGCAAAAAAATACTGTCACTTCAAAAGCATCCTGGCGGACTTCTTGGACTGCATCATCTGACGGTACAGGATCTTCTTGAAATTCGTGGCATAGGCATGGTCAAAGCAGTCAGGATCAAATGTATTTCAGAACTTGTCAAGCGAATGTCGAAATGCAGGGCATTGCAAAACCTGAAAATGAACAAACCTTCCACAGTAGCTGACTATTTTATGGAAGAGCTTCGGCATATGCAGACAGAGTGTATTCTATTATTAATGCTGGATAACAAAAACAGACTGTTAAGCAGTGAAATCATTTCGAAAGGTACTGTGAATACGTCTCTTTTATCAACAAGAGAGATTCTGATCACAGCTTTAAAAAATCATGCAGTATCAATCATATTGCTTCATAATCATCCAAGCGGAGATCCAAGTCCAAGTCAGCAGGATATTCTGATAACATTAAAAGTGAATGAAGCAGCGCAGCTGATCGGAATTCCCTTGCTTGATCATATCATCATTGGGGATAACAGATATATCAGTCTGAAAGAACAGAACTTGTTTCAGACGAAATAAACGGAGGACATTAAAATGGTCAATAATGCTTTTGGTATCGATCTTGGTACCAGTAATATCAAAATATACAGCAGGGCAGATGATAAGATCATGGTAGAGAGAAACATGATCGCCATTGCAAATAAAAAAGATCTTTTTGCATATGGGGATTCTGCATTTGATATGTATGAAAAAGCACCAAGTAATATTAAAATTTCTTACCCGCTCGTTAACGGTGTCATAGCGGACATTAAGAGCATGCAGATGCTTTTAAAACACTTCCTTGCGGATATCAGTAAGGGCGTTGCAAAACCGGCAGACTATATAGTAGCAGTTCCTACTGATATTACAGAAGTCGAGAAAAGAGCATTTTATGATCTGATCAAAGATGCAAATGTGAAAGCGAAAAAGATTCAGGTCGTTGAAAAGGCAATCGCTGACGGACTAGGACTTGATATTGATGTGAAAAATTCACAGGGCGTTCTTGTTGTAAATGTGGGATTTGACACAACAGAAATTTCAATCTTATCCTTAGGGGGTATTGTTTTAAGCCGTTTGATCAAAATTGGTGGAAACAAATTTGACGAAGCCATCAAAAATGCTGTCAGACATGAGTTCAGTCTTCTGATTGGCGGAAAAACAGCTGAAAAAGTGAAAATTTCGTTGAAAGATCTCGAAGAAAGTGGTGAGAATGCTGTTGTATATGGCAGAGATATTGTAACAGGATTACCTGTTGAGAAGGAAATTCCACCTAAAATCGTGAATGATGCGCTTCGTGAACATTTCAATACAATTATTGATAATGTAAAGGTCATTCTTGAAAGAACACCACCTGAACTGGCAGCAGATATTTACAGACATGGTATTTACCTGACCGGAGGTGCATCACAGGTAAATCATCTGAATGAACTTGTCAGCAAAGGAACTGGATTAAAAGTGAATACATCTGAAAATCCAATTTCAAGTGTTGTTACCGGATTATCAAAGATCATAAAAGAAGATCATTATAAATCCGTTGCCTATACCATAGAAGGAATGAGTAAATAAATGAGTCCTATTATAAAGAGGAAGCGTGATAAATTTACGCTGCCCAGTAAATATCTCCTGTTAATTTTAACATTTCTTTGTGTGATATTGATGGGAATTACGTTTACGACTGATTATTTAGGTGGATCACTGGGAACGATCAGTGGATATGTTGTTGTTCCATTTCAAAGAGGAGTCAGCTCTGTTGGGGGCTGGCTTTCAAACCGTTCAGAAGAACTGGCGCAGTTAAGAGATGTTTTACAGGAAAATGAAGAATTAAAAAAACAGGTCGATGAACTTTCGATACAGATCACAGAACTGCAGCAGGAAAAATATGAACTGAACAGTCTGAGAGAATTATATGAACTGGATTCACAATATGCAGATTACGAAAAGACAGGGGCGCGAATTATTGGCAGAGATTCAGGAAACTGGTTCCACTCCTTTTTAATTGATAAAGGCAGTGATGATGGGATCGAAATTGATATGAATGTAATCGCCGGCAATGGTCTCGTTGGTATCGTGACTTATACAGGTCCTAACTGGTCACGTGTTACGTCTATTATTAATGACAATTCAAATGTGAGTGGTATGATTCTTGCAACATCTGACAACCTGATCGTATCAGGTAATCTTGAACTTATGAAATCTGGTGTGATCTCGTTCGGTCAATTGGTCGACAGCGCAAACCAGGTGGCACCAGGAGATAAAATAGTGACCTCGCAGATCAGTGACAAGTACCTTCCGGGTATTCTGATCGGTTATATCAGTGATATACAGACAGACTCCAATAATCTTACCAAGTCGGGAAAGGTCACCCCTGCAGTCGATTTTGAGCATCTTGAAGAGGTCCTTGTTATTAAGAAACAGAAACAGCAGACCGGGGATGGATCATGAGAAAAAATATTACAATCGGATTAATGATCATTATCTGTTTTACCTTACAAAATGTATTATTTCGCTCTATCACTTTTGGAGGAATCGGTCCTAACCTCATGGTAGTTCTGACTTCTTCTTTTGGTTTTATGCGCGGTAAAAAAAATGGAATGATCATCGGTTTCTTTTCAGGGCTTTTTATGGATATCTTTTTTGGCAGCGCACTCGGTCTTTATGCTTTGATTTACATGTACATTGGTTACACAAATGGTGCATTTCATAAAATATTTTATCCACAGGACATTAAACTTCCACTTATTTTGATTGCAGGGAGTGACCTTGCACTGAACCTGATTACATATTGTCTGCTATTTTTATTACGTGGAAGATTTCACTTTGTTTTTTATTTATCAAACATTATATTACCGGAAATCGTATACACGATCGCTGTTACGATTATTTTATATCCGATAATATTACTGATCAACAAAACCTTTGATCAGACCGAAAAAAGGAGTGACCAGAAATTTGTTTAGAGACATCAAGAATAGTATTATCAATCTGGTGACATCCAGATTATTTGTTTTAATCATACTCTTTACAGTCATGAGTGGTGTGTTGGTCTCACGGTTATTTCTGCTTCAGATCGTTGAGGGAGAATCCTATCTCAATAATTTTAAATTGAAAATTCGAAAAGAACGGACGATTTCCAGTACAAGGGGAAATATTTATGACCGGAATGGTGAGCTACTGGCGTACAACGAACTTGCATATTCCGTTACAATTGAAGATGTTTACGAGTCAGGTGAAGGCAAAAATGCTGCACTGAATCAGACTATATTTGATCTGATCAAAATTATAGAAGAGAATCAGGATCAAGTGATCAATGATTTTAATGTTATCATCAATAAAGATGGTAATTTTGAATTTGCAGTTGAAGACAACCAGTTATTGCGCTTTCTTGCTGATATCTATGGATGCCCAACTATTGATAAACTGACCTATGCCCAGAAGACGTCTACACCACTTGAAGTAATGGAATACATGTGTGGGGTTGATAAGTATGAAATCGGCGAATATTCTGACCAAGAAACAAAAAAGAATTTTGTTTCTGGTATGGGCTATTCACGCGCACAACAGCTCAAAATGGTCACGATCAGATATGCCATGAGTGCGAACAGCTTTCAAAAATATATTCCTACAGTTGTAGCAACAGAAGTTTCTGATGAAACCGTTGCTGTCATTATGGAAAATATTGATGCACTTGAAGGCGTTGCAATCGCAGAAGATACAATCAGAAAATACGAAGACAGCGCATATTTTTCACATATAATCGGATATACAGGGAAAATATCTACGGAAGAACTTGAAAACTTAAAAGCCGAAGACGATTCTTATACGATGACGGACATGATTGGAAAAGCCGGTATTGAACAGGTCATGGAAACATCACTGCAGGGACAAAAAGGGTCTGAGACTGTTTATGTTGATAACCTTGGAAGAGTCATCGAAACGAGCAATAAGGTCGAACCCGTTGCAGGTGATGATTTGTATCTGACAATAGATAAGAATCTTCAAAAAGCGACCTATAATATTCTGGAGCAAAAACTGGCAGGTATTCTTGTAACAAAAATTAAAAATATTAAAGAATACATTCCTCCGGAAAATGCAAGTGCAAGTAGCATAGTGATTCCGATAGATGATGTTTATTTTGCATTGATCAATAATACGATTATTGATATTTCAAAGTTCTCTGATCAAAATGCAAGTGAAACCGAACAGGAAGTTCTGGAATCTTTCAAAAATAAACAAAAAGATGTTTTTGCGGTTCTCAGAGAAGAATTGATGCAGACATCAACACCTTACATGAACCTTACGGATGAGTATAAGGTATACGAAAGTTATATTGTATCAATGCTTTCTTCAAGCACTTATGGTATGATAGATACAGACGCAATTGATACAGAAGATGAAACTTATATTGCATGGAAAACAGAAGAAAGTATCAGCTTGAAAGATTATTTGAATCATGCAATCGCTATGAACTGGATCAATATATCAAAACTTGATCTTGAAAGTCAGTATTCAGATTCTGAAGAGATCTATAAAAAACTAGTTGATTCTATTTTCGAAATATTAATTGAAAACAATGATTTTTCGAAAAAAATGTATAAATATATGATCAAAGATAATGTTTTATCTGGAAAACAGGTATGTCTTCTTCTGTGGGAGCAGAATCTGATCGATATATCATCTGAAGAAATTGACAAGTTACGTGAAGGCGTTACGAGTCCCTTTAATTTTATGATCGAACGAATTACCGCGCTTGATATTACGCCTGCACAGCTGGCATTGGATCCATGTTCGGGATCAAGCGTGATCACTGATGTAAATACAGGGGAAGTTCTTGCACTTGTTACTTATCCAAGTTATGACAATAACAGACTTGCAAACTCAATTGATGCAGATTATTACAGCAGATTACAGTCTGACCTGTCTTTGCCGATGTGGGATTATGCAACACAGCAGCTGTCTGCACCAGGATCAACATATAAAATGGTCTCAGCGGCAACTTCACTTGAAGAAGGTGTTACGGGTATTTATGATACTGTGACCTGTACCGGAACGTTTGAAAAAGTAACAACACCATTTAGATGTTGGCTGATATCAGGACATGGTTCTCTCAATGTATCAGAAGCGATCGAGCATTCATGCAACTTTTTCTTCTATGAAATGGGTTACAGGCTCAGCATTGACGAGTCAGGCACTTATAACAATGAACTTGGTCTTGGAAGAATGGCAAAATATGCTGAAATGTTCGGGCTTTCGGACAAATCAGGGATTGAAATAGAAGAATCGACACCTCACATTTCTGATCAGGATGCGGTACCATCAGCAATTGGACAGGGTACTCACAACTATACGACTGTAGGGCTTGCACGTTATGTTACAGCTGTAGCGAATAGCGGTACCTGCTATAATCTCAGTCTGCTGGATAAAACAACTGATTCAGAAGGCAATCTGATTCAGGATTATACTCCGGAGATCAGAAACCAGGTAGCGTTGTCACAGTCGACCTGGGATGCGATCCATTCTGGTATGAGAAAAGTAATTGAGGCAAAAACATATTATAATGATCTTGGAGTCAACGCTGCAGGAAAGACCGGAACAGCGCAGGAAAGTAAAAAACGTGCCAACCATGCACTATTTGTGGGATATGCACCGTATGAAGATCCTGAAATATCCATCGCGACCAGAATTGCATTTGGTTATACATCTGATTATGCAGCCGAAGTATCAAGAGATGTTTTAAAATATTACTTTAATCTGGAAGATGAAGCAGATATTATTACAGGAAATGCAGCGGTTCCCGAATCACTGGGAACAGTAACAGATTAATGTGGAAGAAGGACATGATATGAGCCAGACAGTATTGGTAAAAAGTTTTCAAAATGGACTTCAGGTCTTTTTGGATCCTGAAATGCCATTTGAGGAAGTATTACAAGAAGTAGAAAAGAAATTTAAAGAATCTGCAAAGTTCTTTCAGGATGCAAAACTTGCGTTATCTTTAGAAGGCAGAATATTATCCAGTGAAGAAGAACACAGCGTTGTGAATACAATCGCCATGTCGTCAGGAATTAATATAGTTTGTCTGATTGATAAAGAGGAATCAAAAAATCAGATTTATTTAAATGCGATCCGTAACATGGAACTTACCAGACCGAATGACAGCCAGGGAGAATTTTACCATGGCTGTGTAAAGGATGGTGCGACGATCGAATCAGATTCCAGTATCGTGATTTTCGGTGATGTTTATCCAGACTGTACAGTCATATCGAAAAAGGACATCATCGTACTGGGTGGATTATATGGTAAAGCAGTTGCGGGAGAGGAACAGGATGAAGAACATATTGTAATTGCTCTTGAAATGGCTCCCCAGAAATTAAAGATCAATGGAATGAAGTTCAGAACGGATAAACCTGTCAAATGGCCGATCAAACCTAAGATCGTCCCCAAATTGGCCAGAATACAAAATGATAAGATTATTATGGAGGTCCTTACAAAAGAGGCACTTGCAGCAGTTACAAGAGGTTCATTATGTTAAAACGGTATAAAATCAGAGATTACGATTTTGGGCTTGTTATCATGGTACTCACTTTGACCGTAATTGGCATTCTTGCAGTTGGAAGCGCAAAAGCTTCCATGCAGAGTTCTCAGATCCTTGGCCTGATCCTTGGTTTCTTTTTTATGATTCTGTTATCACTTTTTGATTATTCTTTCTTTCTTAATTTTTACTGGCTCATCTATATATTTAATTTGATTTTACTGATAGGTGTAGAATTATTTGGAAAGACGGTCAATAATGCACAAAGATGGATCGTTATATTGGGAATTCAGTTTCAGCCTTCAGAAACAGCGAAAATAATGTTGATTTTATTTTACGCTCAGTTTATTATGAAGAATAAGAAGTCTTTAAATACGTTTAAAACACTTTTTTTGTCATTTGTATTACTGGTACCACCGCTTTATCTGGTTTACAGACAACCGGATCTTAAGACAACCATCATGCTGGCCCTGATATTTGGCGTGATCATATTTATAGGTGGACTCAGCTATAAGATTATCTTTAGTGTACTTGCTGTCCTGGTGCCTGCTGCCATCATTTTTTTAAGTATTGTATTACAGCCTGATCAGAATCTGATCAAAGAATATCAGCAGACAAGAATTCTTGCGTGGCTTCATCCAGCTGAATATGCGACTACAGAAGGATATCAGCAGACCAATGCAATTACAGCGATCGGATCCGGGCAGCTGTTTGGAAAAGGACTGAATAATAATATCATCAGTTCAGTAAAAAATGGTAATTTTATCTCCGAACCACAGACTGATTTTATATTTGCTGTTATAGGGGAAGAATTGGGATTCATAGGCGGTTGTGCAGTTATTGTATTACTTTTTTTGATTACCATGAAACTGCTTATGATAGCAAAAAAGTCGAAAGACCTGGCGGGAACACTGATTTGTTCGGGAATGGCAGCAATCATAGGATTTCAGAGTTTTATTAACATTTCTGTTGCGACCGGAATCTTACCAAATACCGGTGTACCCCTTCCATTTGTCAGTTATGGTCTGACATCTCTTGTCAGTCTGTTTATTGGAATGGGATTTGTATTAAATATCAGATTACAAAGTACAAAAAAATATTGATAGAGGAGATGATATTTATGAACATTGCTTTAATTGCTCATGATTCAAAGAAAAAACTGATGCAGAATTTTTGCATCGCATACAGAGGAATTTTAAGTAAAAATGACTTGTTTGCAACAGGTACCACAGGACGTCTGATCGAAGAGGTGACTAATCTTTCTATTCATAAATATCTTGCAGGCCATCTTGGTGGTGAACAGCAGATCGGTGCGCAGATAGAACATAACCAGATCGACCTTGTTATTTTTTTAAGAGATCCATTAACACCTAAGATGCATGAGCCGGATGTTAATAATGTCGTGAGATTATGTGATATGCATAATATTCCACTTGCTACGAATCTTGCTTCAGCAGAACTATTGATCAAATCTCTTGACAGAGGAGACCTTGAGTGGCGTGAGATGTACAAATAATTCTTTCAGGATTTCTACTTGTATCGTTACGATTTCAATGCTTGGCTCAATTGTAACAGGTTGCAGCAATCGTGAGATCGATATGGCATACAATTATAAAATGCCTGTCAGCAGCTATACAGTTACTGACACTTCAGATGCAGAGACAGCGGAGTCTTTTGCGTCTGATTTGTGTGTTACAGCATCAGATGTGATAGATGGAACGGATGTTGACCTGACTGATACAGCAACGGGTGCACTGTTCGATCTGAATCATAATAGTGTACTTTATGCTAAAAATATCCATGAAAAATTATATCCAGCAAGCCTTACCAAAGTAATGACAGCGCTTGTTGTATTAAAATACGGAAAATTAGAAGATACGATCAATGTAACAGACAGTGTGAACATTACCGAGTCAGGTGCACAGCTCTGCGGTCTTTCAGAGGGAGACACCATTACCGTAGACCAGGCACTTCATGCACTTCTGATCAATTCAGCAAATGATGCAGCAGTAGCGCTTGCTGAACATATTGGAGGTTCAGTGGAAGGATTTGCTGAAATGATGAATCAGGAAGCTTTGTCAATTGGGGCTACCAATTCACATTTTGTAAATCCACATGGTCTGTCAGATGATAATCATTATGTTACTGCATATGATATGTATCTTATTTTTAATGAAGCAGTGAAATATGAAAGATTTACGCAGATTATACAGATGACTGCTTATGAAACAGTTTATCATGATAGAGATGGAGCGGATAAAGAACTTTCTTTTCAGACTACTAACCAGTATTTACAAGGTGTCTTCAGTCCACCGGCTAATGTGACAGTCATAGGTGGAAAAACAGGCACTACAAATGCTGCAGGTAATTGTCTGATTATTTATTCAAAAGATACTTCAGGCAATCCTTATATTTCTGTGATATTGCGATCGAAGGAACGTGAAATTTTATATGGACAAATGACAGATATCTTAAGTGAAATCGGGAATTAAAGGTTGTTTTTTAAAGTCAGATAATCTATAATGGAAATAAGCCAATCACGATAATGCCGGCTCTAAAATTATATTACATTAGGAGGGTTTTGCTATGGTTCAATTAATTGTAGGCAATACAGGAAAAGGTAAGACAAAACACTTATTGGATAAAGTAAATGCCGCAGTCCATGAAGCACAGGGCAACATAGTCTATCTTGACAAAAGTTCCAAACATATGTATGAATTGAACAATAAAGTAAGGCTGATCGATGCAAGTGAATATTTCATTACAAATAGTGACGAGTTCGTTGGATTTATTTTGGGGATTCTTTCGCAAGATCGTGATTTACAACAGATGTATGTAGACAGCTTCTTAAAAGTTTCGAGTATTAAAAGTGGTGAAATGGAATCAGTATTGGCTAAATTAGAACAGATCAGTGAAAAGTTCAGTGTTGATTTTGTGATCTGTATTTCTTTAAATGAATCAGAATTACCTGAGAATGCTAAATCAAAAATAGTTGTTTCTCTTTAAAATATATAGCTTGAATTATTTGTCTGTATATCATAAAGACAAAGCCCCGGACGGGTTCCGGGGCTTTTTTACAGAGAATACCG
>JAQVCQ010000128.1 GCA_028689715.1 Lachnospiraceae bacterium | reverse complement strand
TTCCCCTATACACATCGATCACATACGATAAAGTTTGAAATGCATAAAAAGAAATCCCTACAGGCGGCATATTAATAGCTCTTGACACCACAATGCTTCCAACACAGATTATGACAGACAAGATCACCCATCCCTTGCCATTTGATTTTGTTATTTTTCTGCCTGTCCAGAAAGTAAGCATCGTCATGCCAAATAACAGCATAACAGACCACTGGTTCCAATATAGATAGAAGAAATAACTAGAGCAAAGCAACAACACCCATCTGTACTTTTGTGGAATACTATAAAATAAAATACATACAATTGGTGAAATCAAAAGGTATTCTAACGATATAAAATTCATTCTTTTATCTCCGTTCCATTCCAATCGTGTGAAGTCTAATTAATAGAACTGCAAATAGAGGAAGCATCAGTTGCTCCAATGATACTTGATTCATTAGACCTACCAATATCCAGATGATGGCAATAATCATGATCTCTCCTCCCAGTCCATTTGTTTATTCATGTCCTGAATGATTCTTTGTGTTCTGATCTTTACCCCTTCTGTTGAAAGATGGTTATCTGTTCCATATAATAACCTCCCAGGATATAAGGATTCTTCAAGATCAGATATTACCGGTATCACCAGATTCTCACGTAAGTAAAGATCCAGCTCTTTTCTTGCTTCTAATGAACTGTTTTTAGATATTGCCAGTCGGTTACGCGGAGAATATGTCCAGTATACTTTGATTCCACAATCAGTAAATTGCCGATAGACGGCATTTGCTTCATCAAGGTACTGCTTCTTTGGAAACGCCTCTTTTGTATATTCCACAGCAAGACCATAGACAGGTTCATCTGACCTGGCATTGGCTCTGTAAAGAATATAGTCACCATATTGATTATAGCTGGCTTTATCAACTTTTTTCCCATCTTCATCATATTCACTTGGGGCATCCTGATAGCTTTGTGCCTCCATTCCTGACTTTGTTGAAAGGTAAGTATAGAATGATGAAAATGGCTTTTGGAATATTCGCAGATCCAGTTCTGCTACTGTGTCATAATTGGCTTCCATCATGCAAAAAAAATCTTCATCCAAATCCGCTGTCGTACAGAGCTGTCTTTTTGCCGCGTCAAATTCTGGGGAATCCAGCAGGATATCTCCCTCTTTCATAAGATTTTTTATCAGCATCAGCTGCGGTAATGCATTGGTATATGCATAGACTCCCATATTAACTACTTTATAATCTGAAAACGCCTCTTCAATTACTTCACTGTCATATCCAAACCTGGTCGATGAACCGGAAAATAAAACGATTTTCTTTTCATCTTTCAAAGTGAGCAGTCTGTCATATTTATCCTGAAAAGTCGCAAAATAGCTTCTGCTATACACAGGCGGTTCTACCGCGTTAATATGTAATGAAGTTAAAGATACGCAGTTCCTAAAACTATAGTCATTCAATGTTTCAACATTGTCATATAGATAAATTTCTTCTACTTTCGAATCAGTAAAAGCATCTTCCTCTATGGTATGGAGTGTGATTGGGAACACAACACGCTTACACTCAGAACTTTCAAAAGCACCTTCTGCAATGGCAAGAACTGGGCAACCGCCCAAATCTGCCGGAATCACCACATTCTCCGCCTGTCCTTTATAATCTGTTATCATCGTGTGCCCTTGTTCGATTTGATAATTAAAATTTTGTGCATCGGTCCACTTCATCCACTGTGCGTATAACACAATCTGTCCGCATTCTTTCGTGTCCTTTGCTCCCTGACTCCCATTTAGCTGTATTCGGCTCCCAAGTCCAACTGCCGTGCCACTTCCATCTGCCTCTGTATTCCATCCAGTCAGTGTATATCCTTCTCGTATAAATATATCAGTCCCAATTGAAGTGTTCATTCTAATATGTGTATTTCTAGGATGTGTGACGATCCTATCCCGTCCATCCGCCAGCACATTCTCTGCTTGGCTAATTCCTGTTCCTCCATTTGCCATATATATGATCGTCAGATCACTCTTTTCTGTTTGAGCAGAAATCGTTATGGAATAGCGCAGGTCATAAAGCGTTACTATGATCTGATTATTATGATTCTCTGATATGCTACTGTCTGGATAATCAATCTCTTTTAGGCTATAACCCTCTTCCATCTGCAGTGTAAAAACTGCATTCTGTCCCTTGGGGACAAGTATTGTCGGATCCTGAACTAAATATCCTTCTCCCTCTTCAAAAACAATATGGCAGCTTGTTACTGCTTGTTCCGTATCAGTTTTTTTACATGCGGATAGCAAGAAAACTGAAAGAATCAGACTCGCTACAAATGCTGTTTTACTACCTAAAAGGGCAAGTTTTACAAGTTTCCCAAAATTGATTTTAATCATTTGTTCCTTCCATCTGAACATGACTTTTGATGTTAAAAAAGAGACTACTTTTGTATAGCAGTCTCTTTTCGTCTTAATGTTCATTATTAACTCTTATGATTTATCCCATATCATGGTCATGCAGAAATTGTGATACAGTCCTCATTTACAATTCTAAAAAAAGAGGTCACAACACTGAATAAAAATGCTACAAAACAGATCGCGATTGCTATAATCGTATGGTTCAAGTCTGCCATAGTTGATTCGTTATTGGTAAATGTCATGATTGCTGCCATTCCATTTACACGAGTCGTAATAAATGTAACGGTCCCTATTATCAGAAGAACTGCTGCCAAGATCGGAAAGATGTCCAAGACCAATTGGCTTCCCATGATTTCATTCCCAACAAGAAAAATAATTTCACATAAAATTGCAATTACCAGACATATTACTACTGTTGTATTGATTCCCAGATTACTAAAATATGCCGTTTTACAGTTTCCAAAATACAGTATGGTTCCTACCGTAGCCAAAATAATCGTTAACAAACTCAGATAAAAGCCAGCAGATTGTTTTTTTATAAACTCCATAGTTATGCCTCCTCTTAATCTTCTTTTTTCTTCATGGCTGCCTTGAGATACATGGCAATCGAGAGTATTGTGAGCAATGCAAATCCGATCTGAAGGCCTGTGATCAGATTATCATACCATGTACGAACACTGACAATACGCGTATTGGATGAGAATCCATCTAATGCGTTTGAGTTCGCAATTGCGTAGTTCTGATATAGCATTGCCTGTTTGAGATCCTGCATCAGAGTCGCATCTTTGCTGACTGCATCCGTTGTCCAGTAGTCAAACACTCCATTGACTGTTTCCATGTTGTTATCACCCGTGAATGTTGTCATTGTAACGCCTGCATGAACAGCATCTTTCAAAGATGCATAAAATGGATCCATGATGAAGTCTTCCGACATCAGTCCTTTAAATCCCCACTCTCCTCGAAGAATGTTTTTCAGCAAACCAACATGCGCATTGGCAGCGGTTGCACCTACACGGTTAAAAGCAGTCATGACACCAAGTGCGCCTGCCTTTTCAATGCTTGCCTGTGTGCCTCGAAGCTCATTCTCACGAGCCTGCTGCTCTGTCAAAAATACAGATATTCCAGTTCTGTTTACCTCTGTATCATTAAATGCAAGATGTTTTGGAGCAATGATCACACCATATTTTAAACCGGATGCAATAAAATTCTCTGCCTGGTAAGCAGTCAATACAGCATCTTCAGAATAGTATTCATGATTTCTTGCATTGTAAGGACTGCGATGAAGATTGGTTCCCGCTCCCCAGTAAATCGTCAGTTTTGACCATAACGAATAGTTTCCTGCAATTGCTCCAAATCTTGCTGCCATTTCTTTGCTGAATGTCTGTGCAATAATTGTTGCATTTCCCATTGTTCCAAATTTGTATTCCAGATTTGGATCTCCCTCAGTTACAACGCAGGGATCTCCATCACTTGCGTCTTTATTGGCATACTGTCCTAATGTATAAGAATAGATTCCATTTGGTCCATCATTTTGTATGACTTCAGGAGATGTGATAGATTCGATCGATTTTGTACTGGTTCCTCCGAATGCTGTCCGAATCATGCATTCTTCCAATGTGATCTGATCCATCAGTGTGCTCCATCGAACATCTTCAATATCAGTAACTCCTTTTAAATCTGCCAGTGTCAATCCATTGTCAGTACCAAATGTAACGGAATCCGGATCTCCATTTTCACTGATCTGGTAGGTGCCATTTTTCATCACATTCAGCATCTCTTCTGTTGCTGTCAGATTCTCGTATGTTTTTGGCCATGTTCCTGCCCAGTCATTACGTGTCAGATAAGTAACGGTTCCAGGCATGTAGTAGTTCAAATCTGCATCTTCAAGCTGATTTTCCACCGCTGTTCCATTATCTGAATATGCAAAAGTCGTTGTATCAAGCTCACCCAGTTCCCATATCTGAACTTTTGCTGCATCTCCTTCTTCTGTCATACCATCTGCAACAGTTCTGCCCTGTGCTGCAAGAATATGATTCAATGCATTATGTGCACCATTTCCAACAGTAAAATAATAGGTTCCTTTATCCAGAATATAGCAACCCTGTGTTCCAATTGCATTGGTTGCCAGACTGTCCCAACTTGCCATATATTCTGCATCCGCAGTAATCGTTATTGTTTCTGATTCACCAGGTGCGATCTCTCCTGTCTTGCCATAATCAAGTAACTGCACGCCTGCTTTTTCAACTTTATGCTCGATATCATACTCTGTATATGGAACAGAAACATATAACTGAACTGCATCTTTTCCTGCAACATCTCCTGTATTCGTTACTGTCACTTTTGCAGTAACAGTCTGCGCGTCAAGATCAACAGACAAACTGTCAAGCGTTTGATCAAAAGTGGTATAAGAAAGTCCATATCCAAATGAATAGGTCACTTCATCCTGGTAATTCCATGACTGACCAGTTGAACTCCCAACAGCATCCGCTGCATTTCCCTGACCAAGAACCATATCTGCATATCGAGTCTCATAATATTTATATCCTGTATAAATACTTTCAGCTTCTACCTGTGCAGAATTGATGGTATATGCTTCATCAGAATTTGTATACATACTTCCGCCATAATTCTGTGCTGACGGTGCATTTGCATTTTTCACAGCATAGATATCTGCCAAATGTCCCGATGGATTCGCTGCACCGCTTAAGATATCTGCTACACCATAAAATCCATAACCGCCAGGCAATCCAATTTCAAGCATGGCATCAATGCCTTCATCCATTGCAAGTTCATCAATCTCCATTGCGCTTGCATTATTTAAAAGTACGATTACCTTACCGCCATTTTTTTCTTTTTCTGCCACTGCCGATGCAATCAACTCACGCTCACTATCAGAAAGTCCAAGAGGATCTGACTGATTCAGATTCTGGTCTGGATCGACACCTTTTTCTCCAGGCGTATAATTACGGTTTTCACCAGCAGAACGGGCAATTGTAACGATCATGACATTGGCTTCCTTCATACTGTCTTTCCAGGAAGAATCTACTTCATCCAATACTGCTGTTGCAGGTTCAAGACTTGTAAAATATCCCGTCG
>JAQVCQ010000028.1:17005-26975 GCA_028689715.1 Lachnospiraceae bacterium | reverse complement strand
ACTTCAGGTAAACGCCGTGCATGGATCTGAATCAGTCGAAAAAGCAGATCTTGAAATTGAAATCTGGCGTGATCTGATACGATATGAAAAAGGCTCCAAACGTTAGTTAACATTTGAAGCCTTCATGCTGCGGGAAAAGGGACTTGAACCCTCACTCGGTAACCCGAACTAGATCCTTAGTCTAGCCTGTCTGCCAATTCCAGCATCCCCGCATATTCATTTTGTGAGTGTTCTCGGTCAGCTCACTTGTATGATTATATAGTAATTCATTTTATTCGTCAAGAATATTTTTTAACTTTTTTATTTTTTTATTTTTGATGTTTATTTATTCTTTTCTTTCATTTTTTCACTACGTTTTTCATCTGATCTGGTACTGGATTTTTTTTGATTCATTCCATCGATCAGCTTTTCAATTAAAAGTTTTTTCACATAAACATCAAAGCTAAGGGTTGAAATAAAAGCAAACATATCCAGGAACTCTCTGGATTCATCCGGTGCATTTTCAAACAATCCTTTGGATTGATTTAACATATCAGAGATATCCTCTTTTAAATGATCAATTCTGTCAGCTTCATGTTGGATGAGACCATCATAAATATCTGTAAGTGAAAATGCTTCGTTTTTATCAAAAAATTCTTCCGTTAAAGGATTCAGAATACTCTGAATATCGTGAATTGACAATAATCCTTTATAATAGTAGATAAAAATCAATACCAGAACATGTTCCTTAGAATATTTTTTTCTGACAGGCGGTGGCAACAAATTATTTTTTGCATAATTGTTGATCATCGTCTTTGTCAGAATTTTATCTTCTCCGGGATATCGGCTGGTATTTTTTAATTTCTTATCCATAAGAGTCGTGACCTGGTCCATATATAAATCTATGTTAGGAATGTCCTCCGACTTAATATAGCTGATTCGATCCATACTGCCTAAAATACTATTAAGTAAATCGTCCATATCAAGTGTCATCTTTTTCCTCCATTTCAAATATATGTTTTCATTTCATTATATAGTATTGAAAACTACATAGCAAGTACTTTCGGCTCTATCCACTTTCATACCAACACCAACACCTACCGATAAGAATGATTCTGTTTTAATTTCTGTTTGAGAATAAAATTTATTTGTGCTATATTAATTTGATGTAATGGTTCGATATGTTTTTGTACCCAATGTCTATGATTCATTCAGAAAGGTTTCTTATGAAATATGTATTAGATGCACACACACATACAATAGCAAGTGGCCACGCTTACAATACAATACGTGAAATGGCCTGTGCCGGTCAGTCGAAAGGGCTTGAGTTACTTGGAATTACCGAGCATGCACCTGCCATGCCGGGTACCTGTCATGAGTTTTATTTTCATAATCTTAGAATTATGGACAGAGATGCCTATGCAATACCGATCTTACTGGGAAGTGAATTAAATATTATGGATGATCAGGGAACTGTTGATCTTGATACGGAAGTCCTTGTTCAGCTAGACTATAACATTGCAAGTCTTCATCCCCCCTGCATTCCATTTATGAACAAAGATCGTATTACCCAGGCAGTAATTCATACAATCAAAAACCCAAATATTCATATTATCGGTCATTTAGATGATGCAAGATTTGAAGTCGATTATGATCAGGTGGTTCGTGCTGCAGGTGAATACAGAACTTTAATGGAAGTAAACAATTCTTCTATGCTGCCTACAAGTTATCGTCCAAATGCACGCGAAAACTATAAAAGAATGCTTGAAGCATGTGAAAAGTATAGAGTCTGCATTATTATGAATTCTGATGCTCATTCTGATTCTACTGTAGGACGCCATGATATGTCTTTGGCACTGATAGAAGAATTAGGATTCCCTGAAGATCTGATCGTCAACACTGCTGTAGAAAAATTCAAGTCCTTTATAAAAAAATAACTCTCAATTCAAATATTCATATACTTGAAATATTCTTTACTTCACAGCGTTAAAATGTTAAAATAAAAAATATCTTACAATTGTATTCCATACAATGTGAAAGTGAGGAAAAGCAATGAACAAAAAAATCAAAACAGAGTCTGTCGACTATTTGTTTGATGCCATTTTGTGTTTAAAAACCAAAGAAGAATGCTATAATTTTTTCGAAGATCTTTGTACTGTAAATGAATTGTTGTCATTATCACAGCGCTTTGAGGTAGCCTCCATGCTACGAGAACATAAGACCTATCTGGAAATAGCTGAAAAGACCGGTGCTTCTACCGCAACGATCAGCCGAGTTAATCGTTCATTAAATTATGGAACAGATGGTTATGAAATGATCTTTGAAAGAATGTCCAAAAAACATGAATAATAGCTGGACCGATCAGCATAAAAATACCGCCATAAATGGCGGTGTTTTTTTATTCCTGATTCTGAGTTGTATTCGGTACGTTCATGGTACATTGTCCCTGAAACACTGCATTTTCATCAATATAAAGACTCTTTGCCTGAATATCACCGTAGATCTTTCCAGATGCAGAAGCTTCTATTCTTTCAACAACATACATATTGCCTTTCACTTCTCCTGCAATCATCACGTTCTTAGCACTAATATTTCCTGTTACTTTCCCTGTTGTACCAACGATGATCGTTTCCTCTGACTTGATATCTCCATTAATCACACCTTCGATCCTTGTTGTATCCTTCGCTTCAAACGTTCCTGTGATCACTGCGTCCGACCCAATCATTGTGCTGATTTTCTCAACAGTAAAATCTTTTCCTTTTTTATTAAACATAAACTCCTCCAATCACCCTGCAATCTCCAATAGTGTCAATGGTTCAACAAATTGATCATCTTTGATGATTTCATACCCTAGTTTCGTGGTGTTCTCATCCATTTCAAACAACAATGTTCCTCTTGTCACTTCATCATTTAGTTCAACTTTAGGTTCTGCTGCGTTTCTATATATGGATACATATCCATTTCCATGATCAATCTTTATCATATTCCCATAATCGGTATCATCCGGGCCGACAAAACTGACGACTCCACTTCCTGCAGCAATCACGTTGGTTCCTGCCGATGCTTCAAATATTACCATTGGAATATAAATCGCACCTTCACCTGCTGCCTCATTCGCATTTGCTTCCGTCACAGTCGCTGTTCCACTTAATGGAAATCCCTTCGGAATCGTCTTTTCAGCCTCCTGCGCTTCTATTGCAGCTTCTTCTTCAACTTTTTGATTGACTGTATCACTTAATATTGCAACTTTATTCGTTAATTCCTGGTTTGCCTTGATCAATTCTTCGTTGTCTTTTTTGACTGATGCAATTTCTTTCTGTGTTGTAATGAGTATTGCGGACTCTTCAGCCAGATTTCTAAGTCCATATACACCAAACCCAGCCAGAAGGACAAGAATTAATGCCATAACGATCAGCATTGACCATACAGTTCTGGCTTTCACCCGATATTGTCTGGTTTCTTTCCCAACCTCCTGCGGAATGATCATCACTGTATAACGTCCATGTTTTTTACTCGATTTATATGCTTCGAACAGACTGCTTTCTTTCTTCCTATTTGGATTCATAAAAAGTCACCTCCGGTAAACTTTTTTTATTTTACCATAAGTGACTTTTTTTAACAATATTTTCTTAATATTTTATTAATTCGTTGTGCAAATTTAATAATGCTATTCTTTTTTAATCCTTCATTTCTAGTTTGTAGATGAGAATAGTTATACCGATAACTTCATATCACCATCTTTTAAGATTCCTTTTTTTCTCATGAGTGATGCTGTGACCCATGCAATCAGAGCCGGAAGTATAAAATGAAGTAAAACAATTTTAATCAATACGATCTGTGCCGGCTGTGCTTCTGTCATTGTCTGATAAGTCGTGATCTGACCGACCAGCCCTGACGTTCCCATACCTGAGCCGGTAGCATTATTGGTCATTTTAAACATCATTGTTGATACTGGTCCGAGTACCGCACTTGCAATAATTGCTGGGAGCCATATGACCGGTTTTTTAACAATATTTCCGATTTGAAGCATACTTGTCCCAAGCCCTTGCGCGAATAGACCATTTACTTTATTATCGCGGTAACTTGCTACTGCAAATCCAATCATATTTGCACAACATCCTACAGTTGCAGCTCCTGCTGCAAGCCCTGATAAGTTCAGAATTATACCAAGTGCCGCTGAACTGATTGGAAGTGTCAGGACGATGCCCATAATAACGGATACGATGATTCCCATAAGAAATGGTGCCTGTTCTGTTCCCCAGTTGATGATACTTCCTATCCACGTCATAAAAGCTGAAATTGGTGGTCCAAAAACAAGTCCAACACATGCTCCGGTAAGAATCGAAACAAATGGTGTGATCAATATATCTACTTTTGTTTTACCCGAAACAAGATGCCCTGCATAGATTGCTGTCAGTGCAGCTAAAAATGCACCAAATGGTTCCCCTGGACCAGCCAGCATTACCACGCCTTCTACAAAGAATGTTCCTGCTATTATTTTGGCTGCAAACGCACCTGTCATTCCGGCTACAGCCGCCGAAATCGTTACAAGTGGTGATTCTTTGAATCTGATCGCAACGCCACATCCGATACCTGCTCCGGTAACTGAAGCTGCTGCTTTTCCGATCAAATACAGATAATTACCGATTGGATTCGGCAGAAAGCCAGCGATCTGCTGAATAATGGTTCCAATGATCAGAGTCGCAAATAAGCCCGTTGCCATTCCACTCAGACCGTCAATAAAAATACGATTCATAACTTTTTTAAATTTTTCCATTTTGCCTCCAGGTTCATGGCATCGTCTCTACCAGTCTGTAGTATTGTACGAATGTCAGCCACATGTCTACTTGTATGTATTTTCAACTGTCTTGTCACCTAGTGAGGATATCATATCTCTATCAAATAATCAAGAATCCTTTTTGCATCAATTCACGCTCAATTTCATCAAGAATCTCAATACTATCGGCCTCTATTGTGTGGTAATGAACTCCATCTGTCAGCTCGTGAAGTGGTTTGGTTCGGTTCGCTTTTACCTGCTCAACGAATTTTTCTGCATCTTTTCTATTATGAATGATTAAATCTACAGTAATCTGACCATAAATTGGATGCTCGACCACTACATCGACGAACCGCCCTCCCAGATCGACTACCAGATATAATTCTTCAAGAATATCTTCTTCCTCGTGCTTTATTTTAAAACTGCGCTTTATTTTGTTTTTCTGGCCTGTTTCCTGAAAAAGGATATATCCTTTGTTTGTTGACAGAATATTCTTGTTTACTGCCCGAAGCAGTGCAATATCCTGAACAATAATCTGTCTGCTGACACCAAGTTTCTCGGCCAGCCCGGTTCCGGATATTGCCTGGCCATTTTCTTTTAATAATTCTAAAATTGCAGCACGTCTTTTATCCCCATCCATACATACTGTCCTCCTGAAAAATTGATATATTATTTTGACATTTCTCTATTTTATCACAATAATTCTGTCTATCATATTATTTTGAAAAAATTATTTTTACCTTTACATTTTTACTCCCTTATGATATTCTTAATTTGTTGTAATAAACAACACAATATCATATTTTTTTATTTGGAGGATTTTACAATGAACAAAGGTACAGTAAAATGGTTTAACAATCAAAAAGGTTATGGATTTATTTCAGACGAACAGGGAAATGATGTATTCGTACATTACTCAGGATTATCAATGGATGGCTTCAAATCTTTAGATGAAGGCGCTGCTGTTGAATTCGAAGTAATCAACGGAGAAAAAGGACCTCAGGCAGTTAACGTTGTTAAATGCTAATTCGTATCTGATCCATAGCAAATTTAATCAGTTTTTCGATGTGCCTTTTCTTAAATAAAATGTATATTCTATTTAGAAATTCGCAATATTGTTTTAACGGATTAAAGAATGAACCAGTCTGAAAAGACTGGTTCTTTTTTTATTCACGAATTGTTTTCATGACCTGATCAAATTCAAGATTTCCGCCAAATAAGTCAAGTGCACTTCCTATTGTCACATGAATCTTATTATTACCCAGTTCTTTAATTTTTCTAATATCATCGTAGGAATGAACACCGCCTGCATAGGTAATCGGAATTTTATTCCAGGAACCCAGCAGACTTAGCAGTTCTTCTTCAACACCCTCTGCTTTTCCCTCAACATCAACTGCATGAACCAGAAATTCACTACAATAAGATGCAAGTTCATCCAGCGTATGATGATTCAACACAACATCTGTGTATTTCTGCCAACGGTCAGTCATGATAACATATTCACCATCTCGTTTTCTGCAGCTCAGATCCAAAACTAGATGATTTTGTCCAACTTCTCCAATCAACTTTAACAAATTCGAATATTGAATGGATCCACCGTTAAAAACATAGGACGTAACGATCACATGCGATGCACCTGCTTCAAGATATTCACATGCATTTTCAGCTGTGATCCCACCTCCCACCTGAAAACCACCCGGAAATGCTTTCAATGCCTGAAATGCCTGTTGCCTTGTTTCTTCGTAATATTTGCTTGTTGGTGGGTTGAGCAGAATAATATGTCCACCTCTTAAATTTGAACTTTTATATAACGCAGCATAATATGCTGCATCATGCTCTGAAACAAAATTTTCAGATGCTGTATTATTCATATCTGTAAGGCTTCCACCTACGATTTGTTTCACTTTCCCATTATGAATATCAATACATGGTCTGAAATTCATGATCCATCTCCATTTTTCTTAGAATTGTTATATCCCTTTTTCAGCCAGAACGCCTTCCCTGTATGCATCAAGAAGCATTTCAAGCTGGTTGATCCTATCTTTTAATTCTGCTCCAATATCAGTCTCTGCCACTCTTTTAATGAAAAGTGATGTTTCTACTATGATATTGTCTGAAAAAATATCGGATTCCTTTATGATTGCTGCTTCCATGGACTCAAATGGTTCATGTGCTACCAGACTCATTCCGTGAGAGTTAGAAACGAGTGTATATCCTGCAATGCCCGTCTTACTCTGATATGCCTTTGAAAAACCGCCATCGATGATCAACAGTTTACCACCACACTTCATGGGAGACTCTCCCTTTTTTAGTTCTACAGGAACATGTCCATTAATAATATGGGACTTTTCAGTATCAAGTCCAAATTCAGTTAGGATTTTATTTAGTGTTTCTTCCTGATCATACAGTCGATAGTAGTGATTTTTTCTTTCTGTATGCGTCTCTTTATCACTCACAAAATAACGCTCGAACGTGGTCATTCTGTCTTTGCCAAATACCGGTGAATTTGGTCCGCTCCAAATATACCATATAATATCCTGTCCTTTTTGCATCTCTCCTGGATCCTGCGTTGCAAAATATCCTTTTCTGGCATAACTTTCAAGCACATCATATAATGCTTTTCCATGATACTCACGTCCATATACATTTACCTTGGAAAAGCTTCCATCCTCTTCCATCGGAACGCATCCATGATATAACAGATTAGAGTTATACATTTTGTAAAGACTTCCTTTTGAGTAAAGAAATCTGACATGCTCCTGAAGTTTTTCACATCTTGCAAACGCCTGACGAAGTCTTTCCATCAATTGCTGTTCTTCCGCAGTCAGCTCATATGGCTTCTCAGGGTCAACAGTTGGAAAATCTGTGTCCTTGATCGGATAAGATTTCCCATCGATCAGAATAGTCTTATCTTCATAATTTATCTTATCAAGCAGTAATCTGTCCTGCATTCCAAATTCAGGTCTTCTGAGTACAAGCTGCCCTTCCAGTTTGAACTGAATGATCGATATTGCTTTATGCATTTTCATGTCGAGGCTTAAGTCTTTCGTATTATAGTCCGTATTATATTTAATGGAAAATGCATCACAGTTCACATCTGCATACTGATCCATCGCAAACGTTGCAAGCGGAATCAGATTGATTCCATAACCTTCTTCCAATGTATCCAGATTACCATATCTTGCAGACATTCTGACAACATTAGCGATACATGCAAGATGTCCGCTCGCTGCTCCCATCCACACGATATCATGATTTCCCCACTGTACATCAATTGAATGATATCTGCGTAATGTATCCAGAATAATATGCGGACCAGGTCCCCTGTCAAAGACATCCCCTACAATATGAAGATGGTCAATGACCAGTCTCTGGATCAGATGACTGAGTGCAATAATAAATTCAGATGCTCTTCCTATCCGAATAATAGTATGAATAATTTCATGATAATATGCTTCTTTATCCTGAAATTCATCTTTTTCTGTAATTAATTCCTCAATAATATAAGCAAAATCTTTTGGAAGGGCTTTTCTCACTTTTGATCTGGTATACTTGGACGCTGCTCTTTTTGTAATCTGCACAAGTCGATGCAACGTTATTTTATACCAGTCCTCGATATTTTCTTCCTGTTGTTTTACGATCTCCAGTTTTTCCTGTGGATAATAGATCAATGTCGCCAGACTCTTCTTATCCTTGCTACTTAAAGTATTCCCAAATTCTTCATCGATTTTGCTTCTGACTGAACCTGATCCATTTTTCAATACATGGTTGAACTGTTCATATTCTCCATGTATGTCTGTCAAAAAATGCTCTGTTCCTTTCGGTAGATTTAAAATTGCCTGCAAATTAATAATCTCAGTTGATGCCGAAGCGATTGTCGGATACAGATCTGAAAGACTTTTTAAATACTTTAACTCGAGTTCCTTCATTGGGTTCTCCTTTTACTAATCTGGTATGAATATACCTACTGTGCATCGATCACATGGCTCATATTATAAAATCCTGCTGGTTTACCTTTTAAAAATTTCGCTGCCTGAATCGCTCCCTTTGCAAAAACAGCCTTTGAATATGCAGTATGGGAAAAAGTGATCACCTCATCTGCGCCAGCAAAGATCACATCATGCTCTCCTACAATCGTACCACCTCTTATAGCAGCAATCCCAATTTCTTTTTTAGTTCGTTTTTCCCTGATCTGACTTCTATCATAGCAATACTGGTAATCGTTGTTCAACTCTTCATTGATAGAATCCGCAAGTGCCAGTGCTGTTCCACTTGGAGCATCGATTTTCTGATTATGGTGTTTCTCAACGATCTCAATATCAAATCCTGCTGGTGCAAGAACATTGGTCGCTTCCTTTAATAGTTTTAACAGCATATTGATTCCCAAAGACATATTGGCAGACTTTAGTATTGCAGTTTCTTTGGCAACTTCAACAATTCTCTGTGTCTGTTCCGGATTCAATCCTGTCGTACATAGAACACATGGTGTTTTTTTCTCGAGGCAATAATCAAGAAGGGCATCCACAGCTTTCGCAGATGCAAAGTCAATAATCGCATCAGCCTCTACATTGCATTCGGAAATTGTTTTAAACACAGGAAAAGGATTGCTGATATGATCTGAAACATCCACTCCTGCTACGATTTCAATTTCATCATCCTGTGCGATGAGTGAAGCGATCATCTGCCCCATTTTTCCATTACAACCATGCATGATTATTCTTGTCATATTATCCTCCTGTCCGCATGCCCAGCATACGCAAGTACGAAAAGGCAGTGATACACTGCCTTTCAAATTTTAAAGTATTCCGTAGTTCTTCATTTCTTTTTCAAGTTTCGCAGCATTCTGAGGTTCCATTTCTGTAAGTGGTCTTCTCAACGGACCTGCTTCCATACCCATCAGATTTAATGCTTTTTTTACTGGAATCGGGTTTACCTCACAAAATAGGGCATCGATCAGTCCGATTGCTTCAAGCTGTATTTTTGCGCTCTCTTTCACATTGCCTTGAAAGTACTTTTCGCAAATATCATGTGTCTGTTCCGGTGCCACATTGGACAGTACTGAGATTACGCCCTTGCCACCAAGTGATAAAAGAGGGACAATCTGATCATCATTTCCAGAGTAAAGATCCACATGACCATCTGCTATTGACATTAGTTTTGCTACCTGTGAAATATTACCGGTCGCATCTTTAACACCAACAATATTTGGTACAT
>JAQVCQ010000028.1:7339-16905 GCA_028689715.1 Lachnospiraceae bacterium | reverse complement strand
AAAAGAGGGACAATCTGATCATCATTTCCAGAGTAAAGATCCACATGACCATCTGCTATTGACATTAGTTTTGCTACCTGTGAAATATTACCGGTCGCATCTTTAACACCAACAATATTTGGTACATTACGGCACAAAGATACCACTGTTTCCGGAAGAATATTGACACCACCGGTCCTTCCTGGAATATTATAGAGAAGGATTGGTATTTTTACTTCATTAGCAATGATCGTAAAATGTTCTTCAAGCCCCTTCTGTGTTGCTTTGTTATAATAAGGTGTAACGATCAAAAGTGCATCGGCACCATATTTTTCTGCTTCTTGTGACAAATAAACAGCCGTATCAGTACTGTTAGAACCTGTACCTGCGATGACCGGAACTCTTCCTGCCACTACCTCAACACAAAAGCGGATACATTCAAGATGTTCTTCATGACTTAGTGTTGATGCTTCTCCTGTTGTTCCGCATACGATGATTGCATCTGTTTTATGTGCGATCTGATACTCTATCATTTCTGCGAATTTTTCATAATTTACCTTCCCATCAGCATGGAATGGTGTAACGATTGCAACTCCTGCTCCTGTAAAAATAGCCATTCTTTTCCTCCTTAATTGTAAAAAAAGCCGACGCAAATGGTCGGCTCAAAATAAACGAATAATCAGATTATTTGATAGCACTCCATCTACGCGATGACAGTCATACTGTTCTTAACAATATGCCCAAGAACTCATTCAAAGGGAATAAGTTCTTTCGGCGTCTTCCCCTTTTATTTTCTGTCATCTGTGCCTTCCACATCCAGAAAATTACTCTTGAAATAACGCGACCTCTACCTAAATATGTATGAAATTATAAAAGTATAATATCATCTGATTCAGGCACTGTCAACGAGTAATCTAATTGATCTCGCAGATCGCTGCCCTCACTTACCACACTTTATATTTAACAGTTTCGATTTTTGATATTTCGTCTGCTACCCTGCACAGCTCATTATCCAACTGAATTCCGGTGATAATAACGGAGGTCTCTTCATCTCTTGTATTTATGATCGTCATCAGATCTTCAACTGATATGATCTGATTGTCGATCAGACCCAGAACTTCATCCAGAATCAGCAGATCGCACCCGCCTGTTGCAAGTACTTTTTTGGCAAAATTCAGACCGTTTTTAATATTCTGGATTTCTTCAGCCTTTTCAGCGTCACTCAGAAGATTGAAATCTGCATCTGATTTTTCGAACCTGAAGAACTTTATTTCAGGCTCCAGTCTTTTAATGAATGAATTGTCAGCAAGACCTTTTAAAAACTGAATAATCACAACGCTTTTTCCCATACTGGCTGCCTGTACAGCCTTTCCAAGTGCTGCAGACGATTTCCCGTGCCCATCACCACTATAAACATGTATGACTCCCTGACCCATAATACACCTCATAATCTTCAGATTTCAGATGTCTTAAAACCACATGCCCTCATCTGAATTGTTTCAAAGAAATAAATAATTGCATCAACAACACTATGACATAATTCTACAATATACTGACAGTCGATCCTGACTGCTTTGACTGCATCAAGATATTTATTATGCATGGTCTCGATCCATGCAATGATTTCCTGCGCACTTCCCAGAGTCATGTACTCCATTCTCTGTTTTACTGCTGCTCGGCTGAACACATATTGTTTTAGCTCTTTCATTTGAAACTTCTCATAAATACAATGTTCCTTTATGTTGCCGGGGAACAGACTGTTATGCGGATATGTAAAGTAATCTGCAATATAATGTGTAATAATGCCCAGATGTCTGCAAAAATAAGCATCTATCCCTCTGGTCGCATCGTAATAATCGGTAAGGGAATGAATTTCTTCCTTTAATATTTCAAAAGTCTCTTCTTTTGAATGTCTTCTTGTTATAAAGGAAGGAACGCAGTCAGGTAGAATACTGCCAAGATAGAATGCTTTTCTATGCTCTGTCAGTTCCTGTGTGTTCATACTTGTTATCAAATAGCCTGCTAACGCGATGTGTGACTTTTTTCTCATCTTTTTGTATGTCCTGTCGATTCATTTTAATAGGTTACAAAAAATACATCGAGCATATTGTAACACATAAGTACTATAAACTACAATCATTTTCCTTTTTAAACATACAATGTTCCCAAATCCATCTTTATTCCTTCTTATTAATAGAAGTATTGCTTGTAATTGGCAGAAAATGTGATAAACTAATTTAGTTGCAGATTAGTACGCGGCCTAAGGTCGCAGTTGGGAGCCAAATATGATTCAAAAAAGAGAAGATGTTAGAAATATAGCAATTATTGCCCATGTCGATCACGGTAAAACGACTCTGGTAGATGAGCTTTTAAAGCAAAGCGGTGTTTTCCGCGAAAACCAGGAAGTTGCTGAAAGAGTCATGGACTCAAATGATATAGAACGAGAACGTGGTATTACAATTCTTGCTAAAAACACAGCTGTTACTTACAAAAATGTAAAAATAAACATTATCGATACTCCAGGTCATGCGGATTTTGGTGGTGAGGTAGAACGTGTCCTCAAAATGGTTAATGGTGTCGTGCTCGTTGTTGATGCATTTGAAGGCGCAATGCCACAGACAAAATTTGTTCTTCGTAAAGCCCTCGATCTTTCCCTTCCTGTTATTGTATGTATCAATAAAATTGACCGGCCAGAAGCAAGGTCTGAGGAAGTAATCGACGAAGTACTGGAACTGTTCATGGAACTTGATGCAAGTGATGAACAACTTGACTGTCCATTTGTATTTGCTTCTGCAAAATCCGGAATTTCAAGTACTGATATCAATGAGACAGGAACCGATATGATTCCGCTGTTCGAAACGATCCTTGATTTTATTCCAGCTCCGGAAGGAGATCCTGAACTTGGTACACAGGTACTGATCAGTACGATCGACTATAATGAATATGTTGGAAGAATCGGTGTTGGTAAAGTCGATAATGGTTCTGTCCGTGTGAATCAGGAAGTGCTGCTTTTGAACGCACATGAACCTGATAAACAGAAAAAAGTTAAAATCAGTAAATTATATGAGTATGATGGTCTGAACAAAGTCGAAGTTACACAGTCGACAATTGGTTCTATCGTTGCAATTTCAGGAATTGCAGATCTTCATATCGGAGATACCCTTTGTTCACCTGACCAGCCAAAACCTATTATGTTCCAAAAAATATCCGAGCCTACCATTGCAATGCAGTTCATTGTAAACGACTCTCCACTTGCCGGAAAAGAAGGTAAATTTGTAACGAGCCGTCATCTGCGTGACAGATTATTCCGAGAACTAAATACTGATGTCAGCCTGCGTGTTGAAGAAACAGATTCCGCTGACTCCTTAAAAGTATCTGGAAGAGGTGAACTTCATCTTTCAGTTTTAATCGAGAATATGAGACGTGAAGGATTTGAATTTGCAGTCAGTAAAGCAGAAGTTTTATACCAGCAGGATGAGAACGGCAAGAAGACAGAGCCAATGGAATTGGCATATATAGATGTACCGGAAGAATTTGCCGGCAGTGTAATTGAAAAACTGGGACAACGTAAAGGTGAGCTTAGAAACATGAGCTTGGCAAACGGCGGCTACACACGTCTTGAGTTCTCCATTCCATCACGTGGACTGATCGGTTATCGTGGAGAATTTATGACGGATACCAAAGGAAATGGTATCCTGAATACGATCTTTGACGGATATGGTCTGTTCAAAGGTGAAATTCAGTATCGTAAGCAGGGCTCACTGATTGCTTATGAAGCCGGTGAAGCGATCACATATGGTCTCTTTAACGCACAGGAACGAGGAACATTATTTATTACGGCCGGTGAAAAAGTATACTCAGGTATGGTAATCGGGCAAAGTGGAAAAACAGAAGATGTTGAATTGAATGTCTGCAAGAAAAAGCAGCTGACCAATACCAGATCTTCCAGTGCTGACGAAGCACTCCGTCTGACCCCTCCAAGAATTCTGAGTCTGGAACAGGCACTGGAATTCATTGATACTGATGAGTTGCTCGAAGTAACACCGACCTGCCTTAGAATCAGAAAGAAAATTCTCGATCCTACCATGAGAAAACGTTCAGGAAATAAGAAGTAATCTTCTTTATAGATCAAGTTTGAAAGAAAGCCTTTGAAACGCATGTTTCAAAGGCTTTCTTTATCAATATAGTATTTTTTCTCATGAACTTTCAGTAAGGCTTTTCCATTTGTGACCTCTATAATTTCCTTTTTAATTTGATCATATTCTTCTACCGGAATCATGAGTCTGAAACTCACCTGATCACTATAAATTGCCTCTATATCTCGATATCCCATCTGTTCTAAAAGATATCTGATTTTACCACCGCCATTGTAATCCGTATCGATCTGTAGGTGAACTCCATATCTGCAGCAAGCTGTCTCACATTTGCTCAGTCCAGCTCTTACTGCTTCTGTATATGCCCTTACAAGCCCACCTGTCCCAAGCAATGTCCCCCCAAAATATCTGGTCACAACTACTGCTACATTTTTTATTCCTTCTCCGAGCAATACTTCAAGCATTGGTTTACCTGCAGTCCCTGATGGTTCTCCATCATCGCTGCACCGTGATAATTCTCCTTTGCTGCCGATCACGAATGCAGAACAGTTATGCCTTGCATCCCAATATTGTTTTTTTATGGACTCAATAAACTCCACTGCTTCTTCTTCCGTTTTTACCGGCTTGAGTGTTGCGATAAATCTTGATTTTTTTTCTACGATTTCTGCAACACCACCTGTGGTTATCATCCTGAAAGAATCTTTTTTATCAGTTTCATCCATGATGCTTCCTCCTTAAATAATCCGCTCTGTCTGTCAGCATACATCTTAACATACTATAAAATAATTGAATATCACATTTATAAACATTTCTTAATATCTGAGAAAAACCTTTATTTAGCAATTTCATTTTGCTATAATAAGTTTGGTGCGGTTTCAATCATCGCATAACCCTTTTATTTAAAGGGTTCTTTAAGGAGGCATTCTATATGAACTATGGTAAAAAAGGGGTCAGAAAGAGACAGCGTGACCTTAATTCTAAATCGGTAAAAGTAAAAAAGATGCTCACAGTCAATGCATTCAAAGCCATTCTGACTGTAGTGATCGGAGTTAGTATTATTGGACTGAGTCTTGGACTTGGTGTGTTTAAAGGAATTATTTCCTCTGTGCCTGATATCTCTAATATCAGTGTCTCACCAACAGGATTTTCAACTTTTGTTTATGACAACGAAGGACATGAAACAGCCAAATTGGTGTCATCTGACTCAAACAGGATTCCAGTTTCCATGGATAAGATTCCTGAAAATCTGGCACATGCTTTTGTTGCGATTGAAGATGAACGTTTTTATGAGCATAACGGTATTGACATTCAGGGTATCATGCGTGCCGCTGTAAAAGGAATCCGTACCAAGAACTTTTCAGAAGGTGCAAGTACCATCACACAACAGTTGTTGAAAAATAATGTATTTAAAGGCTGGGTCGATGAAAATTCCTTTGCTGAAAAGGTCAAACGTAAGATTCAGGAACAGTATCTTGCTCTGGAACTCGAGAAAATCATGAGCAAAGATGAAATTCTTGAAAATTATATGAACACGATCAATCTAGGCCAAAGTACCCTGGGTGTTCAGGCTGCATCATTGCGTTATTTTGATAAACAAGTATATGATCTGAATTTATCAGAATGTGCGGTCATTGCAAGTATCACACAGAACCCGTCTAAATATAACCCAATTTCTCACCCGGATCAAAATGCGGTACGTCGTGAGAAAGTACTTGGCAATATGCTGACACAAGGCTATATTACACAGGAAGAATATGACGAGGCAATTACAGATGATGTCTATTCGCGTATACAGACAGTCAATCTGGAAACAGATACTGATTCTGTTTACACTTATTTTGTTGATGAACTGACAGAGCAGGTCCTTCAGGATCTGATCGATATTAAAGGGTATAATGAAACTCAGGCATACACAGCTCTTTATAGTGGCGGACTGAGCATTTACACAACACAGGATCCGCAGATTCAGTCCATTTGCAATGAAGTGTTTAATTCAGAAGAAAGTTATCCTGAAAATGTAAAATGGTATCTCACCTATGCTCTGACGATCGAGCGGGCAAACGGAGAGATTGAAAATATCAGCAGTGAAATATTCAAAGCATATTATCAGCAGCAAAATCCAAATTTTGATATGCTTTATGCTACAAAAGATGATGCAAATGCTGCAATAGAATCATATAAGGAAACAAATCTCGCTTCAGGAGATACCGTCATTGCAGAAGACATTTCAATGACTCCGCAGCCTCAGGTCTCACTCACGATTGAAGATCAAAGCACCGGACAAATCGTGGCAATGATCGGTGGTCGTGGTGCAAAAGAAGGCAGCCGCACGCTCAACCGAGCATCCAATACTACAAGGCAGCCCGGCTCGACATTTAAGGTCGTTTCAACTTATGCACCTGCGTTGGACAGTGCTGGTCTTACTCTTGCCACCGTATTTACTGATTCACCTTATAATTATGCAAACGGCAGACCTGTTGCGAACTGGTATGGTGACAGTTATAAAGGTATCTGTTCACTTCGTTATGGTATTGAACAGTCCCTTAATATCATTGCAGTAAAAACTCTGACTACCATTACCCCTCAGCTTGGTTTTGACTACCTTGAAAATTTTGGATTTTCAACCCTTGTAGCAAGAAGAGAAGAAAGTAATGGAACCATTGTTTCAGATATCGGTCAGCCACTGGCTCTTGGGGGTATTACAGATGGTGTAACAAACATGGAACTCAATGCTGCCTATGCAACGATTGCAAACGGTGGGACTTATGTAAAACCTACGCTCTATACAAAAATTGTTGATCATGATGGAAATGTTCTGATCGATAATACAAAACCTGAGAGCAGACAGGTCATCAAAGAAACGACTGCTTTTCTGTTAACTGATGCCATGGTCGACGTTGTAACAAAAGGAACAGGTGCCAGTGTTAACTTTGGAAATATGTCAATGGCCGGAAAGACCGGCACAACATCTGACTATAAAGATGTGTGGTTCAGTGGGTATACCCCTTATTATACTGCTACCACATGGGCCGGATATGACAATAATACAAGTCTTTCCGGAAGTGGCGAAAAGAATCTTGCAAAAACACTATGGCGAAGTGTCATGGCAAAAATACACGAAGAACTACCCAATGAGTCATTTGATGTTCCAGCCGGTATCGTTACTGCAACCGTATGCTCAAAGTCAGGTAAACTGCCTATAGCCGGTCTGTGTGATTCTACTCTGACAAAGGAATATTTTGCTGAAGGAACTGTTCCGACCGAATCCTGTGATGTACATTACCAGGGCGGCATCTGTGTTTACAGTGGACTTCCTGCCAGTGATCTCTGTCCATTTAAAGTAGACGGAGTGTTAGAGCTGAATCCTCCGGCTGACACCGCACTCAGTGGTACAGTCTCTTCCACAATCGATCCTGTAACAGGTCTTGCAACGCAGACAACACAACGCTGTCCTCATGATGCGACGTTCTTTGCTGATCCAAATGCTCCGCTGATCATTGAACAGCAGCGTGCAGAAATGGTTCAGCGCAAGGCTGCCACAGATGCTGCGGCAGCTGCGGCGGCTGCTGCTGCAGTACCTACACCGTAACCACCAAAATCAAATAGAGCCTGTTGTCAGTATCCATTATTTCCACGGACTGATGACGGGCTCTAAGTTTTCTTGTGTTTTATGCCGATATTTGTTATAGTGAAATTAATAAAACATACCAGGCATGGATGCCGACCAATTCAAAGGAGTGATATTTTATGGGAATTAATCTGAATCTTGATTATTCAACATTATTTTCCAGCCTTTCTTCTTCAACGAAAAGCTCAGGTTCCTCATCATTTTCGTTAAATCTTGCCGATTACGCAAGTATCAAGAACGGCAGTTATCAAAAACTTACAAAAGCTTATTATGCAAAAAATGATTCTGATGACAATTCATCTAAAACAGAATCTTCAAAATCCATCAATACTGTGCTTAGTGATTCTGATGCACTAAAGGAGACTGCTGATCGTTTGATTGATAAAGGCACTGACTCTCTTTTTTCAAAAAAGAATGTCACTACGACCAATGAAGACGGAAGCAAGACCACAACATATGGCTATGATACCGATGCCATTTATAAGGCAGTATCAGCATTTGCAGAAGATTACAACGCTATGCTGGACTCCTCTTCCAAATCGACCGATAAGGGCGTTCTACTTCAGGCATCAAATATGACAACTTATACTTCATCACACTCTGCACTCCTTGCAGAAGCAGGTATCACGATTGGAAGTGATAATAAGCTTACTGTTGATGAGGAAACCTTTAAAAAAGCTGATATGAGTACCATAAAGACGTTATTCCATGATTCCAATTCTCTGGCTTATAACGTTTCAGCAAGAGCCTCTCAGATTAATTATTATGCACAGCGTCAGCTAACAGACAATAGTACTTATACATCATCCGGTTCTTATTCCGGAACCGGAAATTCTGGTTCTTTATATGATTCTTACCTGTAGCAAAAAGCTCATCTTTCCTGTACCAGAAAGATGAGCTTTTATTATATGAATCTGATGTATCTGATATTGATCTTTCCTTTTTTTGTCTGATGACTTTTTCCGAGGTATACTATTTTCCCGTACCCTCTTACCGAAATCCTATCCTGCTCTTTTGGTGCATAGGAATTGTTTTCACACTGAATGGAGTTCACAAAAATCTTTTTCTGTCGGAACAATTCAAGACTTTCGTTTCTGGACAGTTTAAATATCTTTGCAATTATAGCATCAAGTCTTTCTGACGCAACGGTTTCATTTTCCTGAATTTCATGTTCTTCCACATTTTGGACCTCTTCCTGTGTCAGACTGCATTTCACAGAAGTGTGTTTGATCTTATCCAGATTTCCCATGATAAATTCCGCTATATGTTCCATACAGAAAATTCTTGCTTCTGTTTCTGATACTATAATGTCACCAATCAGACTGCGCTCTATTCCTAAGTTCATAAGCGCTCCAAGGTAATCTCTATGGGTCAGTTGATCAGCAAATTTTTTCATTACTGGCTGGACCAGCAGACAACATATCGGAAAACTCGTTTCATAACCAAGCTCCTGTACAGAACCAAAACGGATTACACTACGCTCCGCTTCTCTCCACCCGCCCGACACAGTATATCCATATTGTCTGAATTGTGTAGATGCTTTCAAAAATATTGAAATTTCTGGCTGACTCAAAAAACCGGTAAATGTGAACTGACCGGTTCTGTATGCTCTCTCAGCAAGATCCTGCATTCTTTTAAGTAATAGCTGTTCTTCATTCATGATTTTATCCATCTCATTTTTACTGTTCATATAAAAAAGAACCCTGTATGAACAAGATTCTTTCATGGAGACAACAGGACTCGAACCTGCGACCCTTTACACGTCAAGCAAATGCTCTCCCAGCTGAGCTATGTCTCCGTTTTTTGTTTATTAAAATTCTTTATTGAAAAAGCTGCTTTTGAAATCTTTTATTGAAAAAGCTGCT
>JAQVCQ010000028.1:0-7239 GCA_028689715.1 Lachnospiraceae bacterium | reverse complement strand
TTTATTGAAAAAGCTGCTTTTGAAATCTTTTATTGAAAAAGCTGCTAACCGGAATCGAACCGGTGACCTCAACACTACCAATGTTGCGCACTACCGACTGTGCTATAGCAGCCTGGTTCATAAACGAATGACCGAATGTTATTGTATCAAATATTGCTACTGTTTGTCAATTCAAAAATACCCTACCTGATTAGTTTTTTTATTGATATAAATACTACAAAAGTTTCTTCCTTTTAAAATAATAAACGCTTCCGCATAACACGGTAATACTTAAACAGATCACAAAGAGGTAACCATATTTCCATGTCAATTCAGGCATTGTAGTAAAATTCATCCCATACCAGCCTACAATTAAAGTAAGGGGAAGAAATATGACTGTGACGACCGTAAATACTTTCATGACCCAGTTCAGCTCATAATTTACCGCTGCGTCATGTGCTTCTCTTAAATGGATCAGATTTTCAGACTGTGTCTTCGTGTTCGCACTTAATCTGGCTGCTTTACCCGAAAAAATCTTAAGATAACGAAGTTCTTTTCCTGAAAACAAATCATTACTGTTACTTTGAAGTTCTTCACCAAGTTCAACAAGGTGCTCATAGTAGTTGTCAAGAATGGACAGCTGATTTCTAAGCTGAAATATTTTCCTGTTTAAAAATTTATCTATTCTACCCTCTACGATCTGTTCTTCTATTTTAATGATCTGTTCTTCTGTCTGTGCAAGATGTTTATTTGCGTTATCAATCAACATTTCCAAAACGCCATATAGAATTTTTTCTTTCGTTGCATTGACAGAGTAACGCTTTATGGATTCATTAAAAATAGAGCGGATACTTTCATCCTCGTCAATGATCTCTACAAAAATCAGCATATTTCGCCGGATAAATATTCCAATTCTGTCCCTGGCCTGATAGGTATTCATAATATTCACAATATTGATCACACCATAGCTGAACTCATCATATACTTCAAAATTCCCGTGAAAATGTGAAGTTTCCATCTTACATCTTTCAATAAACGCATTCGGAATGGAAAGACCGGGCATATCTGGTCCAAGTTCATCGACTGAAAGATACCCAATTAAATTATCATCTTCTGATAATACTTTTTTATTTAAATCTACTTCTTCGATGTTATGGTTCTGTATCAGATAGAACATGGTGGACCTCCCTATATATTTGACTTGCCTTCTCTCATTTTCATTTCTTTTCGAATCTTTGATTTGGTTCTGGTAAGTGCATTGTCCGTAGATTTCACATCCTTACCTAGAACGGCAGCAATTTGTGAATAAGGCATTCCCGTCAGATACAGATCAAGTACAGCCTTTTCAAATATGCTCAATTCTGAATCTATGATCTGTTCCAGCACTTCAAGTTTTTCTTTCTCTATCACCAATTCTTCAGGATCGTTTCCCCTTCCGGCAGGAATTGTATGAATCAGTTCAGATTCAGAAGTGTCCCTGTCACCATTTGCTGAATACAATGAAATATAGGTGTTCAATGGAATATGCTTTTGTCTGCCCGATGCCTGTATTGCAGTATAGATCTGCCGGGTTATACATAATTCAGCAAATGTATAAAAGCTGGCATCTCTTCCAGTATCATAATCTCTGACGGCTTTAAAAAGTCCGATCATCCCTTCCTGAATCAGATCCTCGTTATCAGCTCCAAGTATGTACATCGCTTTCGCTTTGCTTCTTACAAGATTTTTATATTTATCCATAATAAAATCCGTGACGGCACTGTCACCGTCACGGAGACGAAGGATCAGTTCTTCATCCGTATATTGCTCATAATCAGGTCTTTCTGCTGATTTTGATTTCATTGATGCTCCTCTTATAAAAGCCTCTGTCTCACGATCTCATATGCAAGTACTCCTGCTGCAACTGATGCATTGAGAGAATCAATATTTCCTTTCATTGGTATCGACGCAACAAAATCACATTTCTCTTTAACAAGCCTGCCAACGCCTTCACCTTCACTGCCAATTACCAGACCAATTGCACCCTTTAAATTCAGATCATACATTTTCTGTCCATCCATATCAGCACAAACGAACCAAAGACCTTCCTTTTTTAGATCCTCCATGGTCTTAACAAGATTTGTTACCTTTGCTACAGGTGTATAATTCAAGGCACCTGCAGAAGTTCTGGCAACAGTTGCGGTCAGACCAACAGCTCTGTTTTTCGGAATGATCACACCATGTGCACCTGCCAGATTTGCTGTTCGGATGATGGCGCCCAGATTATGAGGATCTTCAATATTATCCAGCAGGATCAGGAATGGTTCTTCTCCTTTTTCTCTGGCAGACCGAAGCATGTCCTCCACCTCTGAATAATGATATGCTGCAGCAAGCGCAATGACGCCCTGATGCTTTCCAGTCTCAGAAAGCTGATCCAGTCGTTCTTTTTCTACGAACTTTACCAGCGTATTATGTTTCCTTGCTTCTCGTTTGATCGTCATCATAGGTCCATCCTGACAGCCGTCGAGAATATATAATTTATCTATTTCCTTACCGGATCTAAAGGCTTCAATCACTGCATTTCTTCCTTCGATCTTCAACTCCTCAACCTTGATACCATCACTTTTTATCTCTTCATTTTTCATTTAAATTAACTTTCCCTTTCCAAAAATACCATTTCGTATTCATTATGTGTATTAGTAATTCTCTCTGCATCTTCATTATTTGAATGGATAAAGCTCAATACGTTCCAGGCCTATTCTTAACAAAAACAATAATCTGTCCGTCTCATCTCTTAGGTATAAATAACCAAACAGCGCTTCCAGGCCAGTCGCTTTTCTATAATCAGAGACAGATGCATTTTTTGCAGTTGTATATGACTTTGCATTTCTTCCTCTTTTAAATACAGTGACTTCTTCATCTGTAAGGTCAGACAAGATCGCATCTGCCATTGCAGACTGCGCTGCTGCATTGACAAGCCGGGAGGCATCCCTATGAAGCGTATTCGGGGATCTGTTCCCTTTTTCAACGACCAGCGTACGGATGCATAAATCATAAATACTGTCCCCAATGTAAGCAAGCGTCAATGGTGAATACGATTGAATATTGACTTTCGTCTCCGGAAAAGTCAGCGTTATTTTTTCTAAAAAGCTCAGGCTTTCTTCCATTTTACACCCTCACGTGTATCTTCCAGCACTATTCCCTGTGATAATAGTTCATCTCTGATTTCATCAGCTCTTTTAAAATTCTTATCTTTTCTGGCAGCCTGGCGTTGAGCGATCAGATCTTCTATCCTGGCATCCAGGATTTCATCCTCTTTTTCTACGATCAGACCACATACATCTGTCAGCGTTTTTAAAAGATCATATATTTTCTGCAGGAAGTCTTTTGAAGATGCAGTTGCGGTATTGGTATTGCTCCATTTTACAAGTTCAAAAATTGCTGAAATCGCATCGGCTGTATTAAAATCATCATCCATTGCTTCTTCGAATTTTACCCTGTAGGTATCCATTTCTTTTAACAATTCCTCTTCCTGTGCTGTCAGGACCTCTGCACCGCTGTTTTGCATAAGATACTTCAGGCTGGTCGCAGCCGTCAAAATACGGTCAAGTCCGTTTTTAGCTGTTTCCATCAAATCAGCGCTGAAATTCAGCGGACTTCTGTAATGCGCCTGCAGCATAAAGAACCGGAGGACCTGTAAATCATATTTTTCACTGATATCTCTTACTGTAAAAAAGTTACCAAGGGATTTCCCCATTTTTTTATTATCAACATTTAAAAATGCATTGTGCATCCAGTATCTGGCAAACTGCTTCCCATTGGCTGCTTCGCTCTGTGCAATTTCATTTTCATGATGTGGAAATACAAGATCTTCTCCACCGGCATGAATATCGATCTCATCTCCCAGATATCTTTTGCTCATAACAGAGCATTCTATATGCCATCCAGGTCTACCATTACACCATTCTGATTCCCAGTATGGTTCTCCATCTTTTTTGGGTTTCCAAAGAACAAAATCAAATGGATCTTCTTTTTGCTCCTCACCCGATACAAGAAGTGAACGATTTCCTCCCTGAAGATCATCCAGGTTTTTATGAGAAAGTTTTCCGTATTCTGCAAAGCTCTTTGTTCTGAAATAAACTGTCCCATCCTCTGCCGCATAAGCATGTCCCTTTTCGATCAGCGTATGGATCATTTCGAGCATGCCTCCGATTTCCATGGTTGCCTGCGGATGGTAAGTTGCTGGTTTTACATTTAATGCTTTCATGTCTTTTTTACATTCTTCAATGTAACGTTCAGAAATAACCGTAGCCTCAACACCTTCTGCAATCGCCGCTTTAATGATCTTATCATCCACGTCTGTAAAGTTACTGACAAAGTTCACTTCCAGTCCTTTATATTCCATATACCTTCTGACTGTGTCGAACACGATCATAGGTCTGGCATTTCCAATATGGATCAGATTATATACTGTTGGGCCACATACATACATACGGACTTTGCCAGGTTCCACTGTTATCATTTCTTCTTTTTTCTTTGTTAAAGTGTTATATATTTTCATGTTGTTCTTCTTTCCTTTCAACTCTTTTTTTCATAAAACGTAATTCTTCCTCCAGGTCCAGCAGCCTGTTCGTCAATACACTATTTGCATGCTGTAGATTACATATATCTTCTAATACGGGATCAGGCAGATTACACTGGTCCATATCATCCCTTGGGTAGGATTGGTTCGCTCTTTTTACTACACGTCCCGGCACACCGACCACTGTCGAGTTCGGAGGAACTTCCTCCAAAACAACACTTCCGGCACCGATCTTTGAATTTTCGCCAATGGTAAAAGACCCAAGGACCTTCGCACCTGCACTGATCATTACATTGTCTCCAACAGTCGGATGTCTTTTCCCCTGCTCTTTTCCTGTTCCTCCAAGCGTAACTCCCTGATAAAGTGTTACATTATTTCCTATGATTGTAGTTTCTCCTATTATAACACCAATTCCATGATCAATAAAGAAACCTTTCCCAATCTGCGCGCCCGGGTGGATCTCAATTCCTGTCTTTCTGGCTCCTCTCTGAGAAACCCATCGTGCAAGAAAATAATGTCCATTCTTATAAAGTTTATGTGCGAACCGATAATGTAGCATTACTTTAAAGCTTGGATATAAAATCACTTCCATTGAAGAATGTATCGCCGGATCTCTTTCCCTTATGATCCGAATCTCTTCTTTAATATTTTGAATCAGTCCCATAATGATTTCTCTCCATTCTGATCACTACTAAATCTTTTAGGTATGAAACACAAAAAAACCACCACTAAGAATATCTTAGAGGCGGTAAAATCCGCGGTTCCACTCTATTTAGGTCTGATTGATCTGACCTGTCTCATGATCCTTAACGCGGAATGAACGATTATGACTACTTATTAGTTCGTCACAACAGCTCCCAGGGGCACTTCCATTATGTTCTGATGAGAACTGCTTTCAACCGGTGGCAGTTCCTCTCTGACATCTTTCCATTATGTACTCTTCCTGATCAAAGCTTTTATTATTCGTCTTTTATTATCTGTCTTTTATTATTCGTCTTTTATTATTTACCTTTTCAGCATATTCAACTTTGCATAATTTGTCAAGAAGCGTTTTTCTATACCATTTCATCTTCAGAATGCTTTTTGCACCCCTGACACCCACTACATTGGTCTTCTCCACCACTGACATCCTGATCAGTATATGTGATTGGTGTAGCAAGCATACAGATCGCCTGCGCTGCAATTCCTTCCATACGTCCTGTAAATCCAAGACCTTCCTCTGTTGTTGCTTTCACATTGACCTGTTCGATTCCAATGCCTAATGTGTCTGCAATATTTTGTCTCATCTCATCTATATATGGTCTCATCTTTGGACTTTGCGCTATAATTGTTGCGTCAATATTTTCAATCAGAAAAAATGCTTCTTCTAATCTGTTTCCAACTTCTTCAAGTAATTTCAGGCTTGATATCCCACGATATGTATCATCAGTATCCGGAAACAACTTTCCAATATCTCCCATTGCTGCAGCACCTAACAGTGCATCCATAATGGCATGCAGAAGTACATCCGCATCCGAATGACCAAGCAGTCCTTTTTCAAAAGGAATTTCAACACCACCTATGATCATTTTTCTATTTTCTTCAAGTCTGTGTACATCATATCCCATTCCGATTCTCATCATTTACCTCCTGTTTCTTCCGGAATACAAGAACATCCTGATGAGATTCACCAGGATGTTCTTGTTCGTAGCGAAAGAGGGATTTGAACCCCCGACACCACGGGTATGAACCGTGTGCTCTAGCCAACTGAGCTATTTCGCCATATCTGATATTTGCTTTAAAATGGGACCTATAGGGCTCGAACCTATGACCCTCTGCTTGTAAGGCAGATGCTCTCCCAGCTGAGCTAAGATCCCATTTGTAACGGGCTGTATCAACAACCCGCTTTGCTAGTATACAATTATATGACCTCAATTGTCAAGCACAAATTATTATTTTTTTTGAATAAATTTATTTTTTTTAACTGTTCCTATACCCTTTTTCTTCAAGTAGTTTTATGATCATTTCTACTGATCCATCAATGCCACAAGTACTGCTATTGATCAACAGATCTTTACCGTTTCTGCTTCCCCATTTTTCATCTGTGTAATATTGATAGTATGTTTTCCTTGCTTTGTCAGCTTTTTTTACGACCTTTTCAGCTTTCTCCCGGTCTTCGATCTGAAACAGTTCCATTGCTCTGTTCACCCGGTATTCAAATGGAGCAAACACAAAAATATGGAACGCATCGGTCCGTTCTCGCAACAACACATCAGAACATCTTCCAACGACTACACAGGATTCCTCTTCTGCTTTTTCCCTGATCAGTTTGGACTGCATTCTGAAAAGACGCTCACTCAAAGTACCTGTATCCAGCCAGTGCGGAACATATGGTTCATCAAATGGATTGGATGCTTTTTCATCCTCTGTCTCAAGATATTTTTTGTCGATCCCGCTCTTCTGTGCTACCAGATCAAGAATGTTCCTGTCATAGTAGGCAATTTTCAATTTCTCTGCTAGTTTTTCTCCAATCTCTCGTCCTCCACTTCCAAATTCTCTTCCGATTGTGATCACAACTTTCTTATCCATACCATTCCCTCCAATCCCTTACCTGTTACATAATTACACTATTCATATTTAATATGTGCGTTTAATAAAATGATGCTTTTTATAGTCTGATTATTCATCGTTAAGTATTTAATTATCTAAATATATTATAC
>JAQVCQ010000127.1 GCA_028689715.1 Lachnospiraceae bacterium | reverse complement strand
ATTTGTGGTGGAGACGAACTTGCAAAAGCCATGCTGGCAAATGTTGCAAAAACATATCTGATTGTTGGCGGTGAAGGGCATACGACGAGTACACTTCGTAACAAAATTCAGCAATTGTTACCGACTGCTCTGGTAGATAATAAAACCGAAGCAGAATTGTTTGACGAATATATAAGCAAAAAGTATGGTCTCAAAGCAGATTATTTGGAGTGCAGATCAACGAATTGTGGAAATAACATATCGAATTTATTGGAATTGCTTCGTGAGAAAAAAATTGACTTTCGTTCCATTATATTGATGCAGGATGCAACCATGCAGAACAGGATGGATGCAGTTTTGAGAAAATATGTTACGGATGATACATGTATTATTAATTATGCAGCTTATTTGGCACAGTTACGAATTGAGGGTAATAAGCCGGAGTATTCAATAGACATAACAGGAATGTGGGATCTTGAACATTTTATTTCATTATTGCTTGGAGAAATTCCAAGACTTACAGATGATGAAAACGGATATGGACCAAAAGGGAAAGATTTTATTGCGCATGTCGACATACCGGAATCTGTAAGCAATGCATTTCGTGATCTTGCGATGGCTTATCCGCATTTGATCAGAGAAGCTGATCCGAAATATGCATCAAAGTAGCAGTATATAGAATAGAGGAGTATTCTGTATAGTAGAATTAATATTGAATTGACGTGCCGGGATAAGATGTGTTACTCTACTAAAGCTACTGATATGGTGAAATTGGAAACGCACATTCTCCTGAATGATAACGAACAACACATATTCATGTTCAATATCATTTAGGAGGATTTTTTATGCCAAAAACAAAATTTCAGGAAGTAATTTTTACAGTATTAATGGTCTTAGTCATGGTGTATGCAATGATTTGTTATAACATCTCACTTAATGTGGGAGGCTTGGCAAATCATGTATTTTTATCAGCATTTCATGAACTCTGGTTTATGGGACCCATCGCGTTCGTGTTTGATTTTTTTATTGTGTCACATCTGGCTTTTAAAGGTGCACGCCGTATTGCAGATCCACAAAAGGAGAATCCATTTCATTTTATTCTGGCGATATCATGTATTTCAGTTGCGGTCATGTGCCCCGCAATGAGTTTTATCGCTACGGTATTTTTTAAGGATGCTGGAAAAGAGATCATTGCTGTCTGGCTTCAGACAACAGTCATTAATTTTCCAATGGCTTTCTTTTTGCAGATTTTTTATGCGGGACCACTGGTAAGGGCGATCTTTAAAAAAGTGCTAGAAATTTCTGGGAAATTTAAAAATGAATCAATAAAATAGCTGAGTGCGAGTCATATAAGCATAAAAAGAAATCCGGGCTGAATTTACAGGCCGGATTTTCTATTCTTTATTTTCACGATAAAGTCTTGGACTTACACCGTAAGTCTGTTTAAATATTTTAGAGAATGTCAGAGGATTTTCATATCCGATCTGATTGGAGATCTCGGACACGGTTTTTTTAGATGTAACCAATAATTCGGCGGCTTTCTTAAGCCGATAGCTTACAAGATACTCCTGCGGAGAAATACCGAGTTGTTTTTTGAAGATCGAAGTAAGATAAGAACGGTTAATTCCTATATATTCAGCAATATCTCTGACTCTGATATGAGAATAATTGTGCATAATAAATTGAAGTGCGTAATCAACATAGGTATCACTTGGATAGTCATACTGATTTTGATTTTTTTTATGAGAATTCTGAGCTTCGATCAATGTTGATAAGATTTCATATAGATAGCCAACACGCCTGATCTCGTTTGCAAACGTCAGTTCATTTGTATCCAGAATCTTCTGAATCATAGGCTGGTAGGTTTTGTTTGGAATGGTTGACTGTGCTACCGGGTGTTCAGCAGATAAGCCTGCATACTGCAAATATGTGATACTCTTTTCTCCGGCAAAAGTGATCCACATATATTCCCATGGTTGTTCTTCATCTGCAAAATAACGAATGGGATAATCTTTTGGTATCAAAAAAATATCATCTTTTTTGATGTGATATACATGATCACATATTTCAAGAACACCTTTTCCTTCAAGAACAAAATGGAGATGGTATTCATTGGGTATTTTGTGGTTATAGGTATATCCCGGGGCACATTGCTGTTGACCACAATGGACTAAAAATAAGTCATTTGTCTGCTTCTCAATATTCAGAAGACACCGGAATCCGGCTACATTCTTATAACTTGTCTGTTTTGTCATATTTTGTAATAACATATGCCGGGTATAAGCATATGAATCTTTCCCCTCTCTGTTCAAAATCATATAAAATAAAGTAAATAATATAAAAAATTATATCATAAATTGATAAAAAGAAAATAAAAAATAGTCATAATAACAATAATATATAGTTTTTTTACTAACAAATAAGTAATAAACAACAAAAAGGAATACAGATACGACATTAATCCATGTGAATCTAAATAGAAATAGATTATAGTTACCTCATGGTAAGTAAACAACAGTAACTGAAACAGGGAGGAAAAGTATGAAGGTCAGAAAAGTGTTATCGATTTTATTAGCATCAGTTCTTACATTGGGACTTATGGGATGCAGTGATGCACCAGAACAGGAAGCCAGCAGTGATGCAGCAGAAACAGTTGAGACTGTCGAGACAGAAGCAGAGGCAGAGTCAGCACCAGCAGAAGATGCAAGCTCGGGTGACAAACTTACAGTAGCGATCTGGGATAGCAATCAGCAGCCAGGCATTCAGGAATTATTGGACGACTGGAGCAAAGAGTCTGGAATTAAAGCAGAAACACAGGTCATAAACTGGAATGAGTATTGGACTTTATTGGAGGCAGGTGCTTCAGGAGGAACACTTCCAGATGTTTTCTGGATGCATTCAAACCAGAGTCAGCGTTATATGGAAAACGGATTGTTGCTTGATTTAACTGATAAAATTGCAGCAAGTGATAAAATTGATCTGAGTAATTACTATGAAGATATCACAAAATTATATGAGTCTGATGGAAAAATATATGCACTTCCAAAAGATATAGATACCATTGCATTATGGTACAACAAAACAATGTTCGATGAAGCAGGTGTTGAATATCCTAATGCTGAATGGACCTGGGATGATTTCTATGAAGCAGCAAAAAAACTCACAAAAGATGATGGAAGCCAGTGGGGATATGGAATTAACACAGGAAACAATCAGGATAGCTACTACAATATGATCTATGATTACGGCGGATATATCATCAATGATGATAAAACAAAATCGGGCTATGATGATCCTAATACAATTAAAGCAATGCAGCTCGTTGAAAAAATGGTTCGTGAAGGTCTTTGCCCAGAATTGGAAGTTATCTCTGAAAATGGTGCAGATGTGTTATTCCAGTCAGGGAAGGTCGCAATGGTAACACAGGGATCATGGATGGTTGCAGGATTTAGAGATAACGAATATACAAATAAGAATTGTGATGTTGCAGTACTGCCGATGGGACCTGATGGAAAAAGAGTTTCTATCTATAATGGACTTGGATGGGCAGCAGCAGCGAATGGAAAAAATACCGATGCGGCATGGAGCTTGATTGAATATCTTGGAACAGAAGCTGCACAGTTAAAACAGGCACAACTTGGAGTGACAATGTCAGCTTACAAAGGAACTTCTGATGCATGGGTAAACAGTGTTGACTGCTTTGATCTACAGGGACACCTTGATATGCTGGATGCAGAACTGGTAATCAGACCATACTCCAGAAATACAAATGTATGGGAAGATATGGCAACAGAAACATTTAAGGGTGCGTGGACCGGTGATATCACAATGGAAGAAGCGTGCAAACAGATTGCTGAATCAATGAATGCTTCTCTTGCAGAGGAGTAAAGATAAATTAATCAAAAGGCGGGATTCATGTTCCGCCTTTTGAAAGTTGAATGGGTATTGCTATATGGAAGGCTGGTGCTTATGGAAAAAAAGCTTAGTGCAAGAAAAACTTCTAGAGAAAAAAGCGAGTTTATATGGGGATGGTTATTTATCCTGCCAACGATCATCGGACTGCTGATCTTAAATATTATTCCGATTTTTCAAACGATATATCAAAGTTTCTTTAAAACAGGAGATTTTGGAAAAGGCAATATATTTATAGGATTCAGCAATTACACAAAGATGTTTCAGGATGGAGCTGTCTGGCAGGCTTTATGGAATACGGTAAGATATGCAATTGTAGAAGTACCGGTATCCATTATCATTGCTCTTATTCTTGCTGTCTTTCTGAACCGTAAGATGAAAGGCAAAACAATATACAGAACAATATTCTTCCTGCCTATGGTAGCAGCGCCGGCTGCAATTGCAATGGTATGGAGATGGCTTTATAATTCAGAATTTGGTCTTATTAACAATATCATAGGACATAAAATCAATTGGATCTCTAATCCAGACAGTGCGATTTATTCGATTGCTGTTGTTGGGATCTGGTCGATCGTAGGATATAATATGGTTTTATTTCTTGCAGGACTTCAGGAAGTGCCCAGAGATTATTATGAAGCGGCATCCATAGATGGTGCATCCGGTCTGCATCAGTTTTTTAATATTACAGTTCCGCTTATTTCACCCACAATATTTTTTGTAGCTGTTACAAGAGTGATCGGAGCGTTTCAGGTGTTTGATCTAATTTATATGGTAATGGATAAAACAAATCCCGCATTACAAAAGACACAGTCACTGGTATACCTGTTCTACAGATATTCCTTTACAGAAGCAAACAAAGGATATGGTTCGGCTATTATTGTATTGCTACTATTTGTAATACTATGTATCACCATTATACAGTTAATTGCACAGAAGAAATGGGTACACTACAATTAGGAGGTGAGCCGTATGGAGATTAAAAGAAACGCAGTCAAAGTAGTAATACATGTTATATTAATTTTATTTTCGATTACAATGCTGGTTCCTTTTGTATGGATGATATTAACAGCATTCAAATCAGTAACGGAAGCTACTAGTGTAGATCCATTCATAATATTACCTAAAGTATGGAGAAAAGAAGCTTTTATCAGTGTAAGTAATAATATGAATTTTTTACTGTTATATAAAAACACACTATTACTTATTGCAGGCAGAGTGATTGCAGCAATTGTAACTGCTACAATGGCAGGGTATGCGTTTGGGAGACTTAATTTCAAAGGGAAAAATATTGCATTTTCACTCGTGCTTTTTCAAATGATGATTCCTGGACAGATCTTTATTATTCCGCAATACCTGATGGTCAGTAAGTTAGGTATGCTGAATACCACATTTGCACTTGTCTTCCCAGGTTTTGTAACAGCATTCGGAACATTTCTGCTGAGACAATTTTACATGGGACTTCCTAAAGATTTGGAAGATGCGGCCAGGCTGGATGGCTGTAATATAGGACAGACTTTTTTATTTGTAATGGCACCATTAACAAAGTCGGGAATGGTGGCACTTGGAATTTTTACAGCAGTCTTTGCATATAAAGATCTGATGTGGCCAATGATCGTCAATCCTGACAACAATAAAGCAACGTTAGCATCCGCTCTTGCTAAGATGCAGGGGCAGTATGTAAGCAAATTTCCGGAATTAATGGCAGCTTCTTTGATTGCCTGTATTCCGATGATCGTGATCTA
>JAQVCQ010000027.1:17254-27308 GCA_028689715.1 Lachnospiraceae bacterium | reverse complement strand
AAAAAGTGTTAATTTAAAACAAAAAAATTGTTTGAATAGTAGATATTCTTATTGGATTATATTATAATTAGTATAACGATAGTTATATATTTATTGAAGATCAATTCAGGCTGACAGAGCGGAGGCAAATTAAAATGAAGCAACTCCATGAATTTGATGAAGGGTGAGCAGATGGAACAAAAAAGAGAACAGATATTGGAAATTGCTTTTGATTTGTTTTTAACTATTGGATATGAGGCAACGACAGTAAGAATGATCTGCAGAAAAGCTGAAATTGAGGCTCCGACGATCTACTATTATTTTGGATCAAAAAGAGGATTGTTCTTTGCAGTTGTTGACTGGATTCTGATTGAATATGGTCAGCTTAAAACTAAAAGTGAACTTGATACATATAAGTCACCGGAAGAAAAGCTTAGAATGATATTTATGAATAGCATTCAATATGCAATGACATATACCAGGCAGACAAAGTTTTATCTGCGATATACACTGTTCATACCAGAGGAATTAAAGGACGATATAAACAGTTATATGGAGAAAACATATGAGCAGAGAAATACATTATATCGAAAATTGGTAAAGGAATGTCTTGATCGTCATTGTAGCGAGACAGAAATAGAAAATGGTTATAGGAAAATGAAAACGCTTGTCGATGACTGCACATTTAATGTCGTATTCTCCGGATGGAGTCCGGAAGAAAGTGAGATCATTGAGATCTGGGATATCTTTTATCATCTTCAGCTGAAAGGGACTCCCTATTTAAGGCATTAAGGAAAATATGATGGAGGTGTTCAGATGATACTTGTTCACTTATTTAATAAAGAAATCACAAAAAAAAGCAGAGTTATCACAATTATCATAAGCTGTCTGATTTATATGCTTATGTCTTTTGCACTTAGGATAAATTCTGTTGAGCCAAATGATTTTCTAATAAATCAGGTAGAAATTAAAGGGTTTGTCCTCAGAGGTGTCATTACACAGGTTCAGATACTTGTTTCAGTGTATATTGTACTTAAATTAAACAAAGAAGGTTATATCACTGCGTTAGTTTTAAATACATATAGTCTGTTTATGGCTGTTTTTTTTCTGATCAGAAGCAGGACAGTTGATTCACTGCCAGGTGTAATCTCATACATTGCAGTTATGATCATCATTACACTGATCATGGAATTTAAAAATCAGGTTTTTCATTATCTGAAAAAGATCGAAGATCAAAAAATTGATCTGGAAATATCTAAGCAGAAATTATATGATCTGGCATATTACGATCCAGTGACCAGGCTTGCCAATATGAAATTATATATTGAGGAATTAAAAGAATCAATAAAGGAAGCAGGCCAGGAAAACAGACACATTGCTGTTGTATGTATTGATCTGGATTCTTTTAAGACCATTAATGATACAATGGGATATTATGCAGGTAATGATGTACTATCCGAATTTGCTGACCGATTTATAAGAGTGTTGAATGACAATGCGCTTGTATCAAGATCTGGTGGGGATGAATATTTCATACTCTTAAGAGACATGGAGACAGTTGAAGAGCTGAAAGCGGCCGTGAAAGATCTGATGTGCATCTTTAACAGATCTGTAAAGATAAATGGGATTGACTTCCATATTACGGGGAGTGTAGGAGTTTCTGTTTTCCCATATGACGGAGAAGAAGCGGATCAATTGATAAAAAATGCGGATCTGGCAATGTTCGAAGCAAAAAATAATGGAAAGAATAAAGTGATTTTCTGCACGAATGAAATGAAGGAAGTCGTAAACAGAAAAATGATACTAACGAACCATTTGTATCAGGCATTGGAAAAACATGAACTTTTCCTGCATTTTCAGCCACAGATCGCAGCAGAGGATAGAAAAATCAATGGATTCGAAGCGTTGATTCGCTGGAATCATCCTACAATGGGGCTAATATCTCCAGGAGAGTTTATACCAATTGCTGAACAGACTGGTCTGATCAAGCCGATTGGATTATGGGTGTTCAGGCAGGCATGCGAAGAATGCATGCAGTGTGACAGCGAAGAAAAAGAGCAGATCAGAATTGCAATTAATCTCTCAATGGAGCAGTTACGGGAAGTCAATATTGTAAAGCAGTTTCATAAAATCATAAAAGAAATAGGGATAGAAGCAAATAAAATTGAAATAGAGATCACAGAAAGTATTGCTTTCAATAAAGAATTTGATGTTCTACATGTTTTAAATGAGCTGAAGAGGGTTGGATTTTTAATTGCGATCGATGATTTTGGCAAAGAATACTCTTCGCTGAACAGAATACGGTCTTTTCCGGTAGACAGGCTGAAGATTGATATGGATTTTGTTCATGGCATATCATCTGGCAATCATAAAGACAGGGCTGTTGTAAAAACGATTATTCAGTTAGCTAAAAATCTGGGAGTGAAAGTTCTTGCTGAAGGAGTGGAAACACAGGAACAATATCAGTTTTTAAAAGAGCACGGATGTGATGAAATGCAGGGATTTTTCTTTCATAAAGGGATGACTGCCCAGGAAGCAGGGAATCTGTTAGCAGGGAAAAGAAAGTAGGATGATTATGGATGGTGATGTAAAAAAGAGATACAGAATTTTGACCATGAGACTGATCCTGGCTGCGGGGATTCTGGCTGCTTTACTGATTGGAATGCAGATCATGACACAATTACAGATGAACCAGATGACTGGCATGGAAAAAGTGATCAATGTGGCAGGAAGGCAAAGAATGCTAAGTCAGAAAATCACAAAAGAACTACTCTATTTGAAATATTATGATCAGGCAGAAGATTATGAGATCGAAGTCATGAATGATTTAGTATTTCAATTCGAAAGTGCACATTACAGTCTCCTCCTGGGAAATAATCTGAGGGATATCCCTGATATGAACAATGAAGAAATTCTGCAAAAATATCAGGAGATCAAACCATATTTTCTGGAAATAATTGAAAATGCCGAAGCAGCGGTCAATGAGATCACATTAGGGCATGGCAAGGATCACTGGGAACCAATGATGGATCAAATACTTCAGAGTGAGAAACAATATCTGTTGATCATGGACGAAATTGTTTTACTCTATGAAACAGAGTCGTCTGATTTGTTACAAGTCTCAAAAGTAAGTCATATGATCCTGAATCTTCTAATTTTATTACTTTCCGGACTTGTGTTCTGGAAACTCTTAATTCCTGTATCAAAGGAACTGAAAAACGGGTTTGAACAGCAGTTTGAAAATGCACAGAATATTCGTAAGATGTTCTATCACTTAAAAGCAGGTGTATTTTTAATCAGACCGGATGGAAGGATCATTTTTCAGAATAAGGAAGCTCAAAATCTGACAGGATTTGAAGAGGAGGAAGTCCAGGACATAAATATTTTGGAACATGTTAAATGGATGGATCTGAATATAAAACGATTACTGGATGATGTTAAGAGTGGAAAAAGCGCAGAGGATATAGAGACAAATGTAGAAGATAAAAATGGGATTAACAGGACGGTCATGCTGACGATTACGTCGACCACACATCAAAAAGAAGATGCACTTATGCTAAGTCTTTTTGATATTACCGTGCAAAAAAGAGCAGAAGAAGAACTTACAGGAAAAGCCAATAAAGATGAGCTAACAGGCCTGTACAACAGACATTTTCTTGACTTTATTATTCAGGAAGAGATTGAAAGAGCAGAACGTTATGAGATTCCACTTTCGGCGATTTTGCTTGACCTGGATCATTTTAAGAGAATTAATGACAGATGGGGGCATCCGGTAGGTGATTCGGTACTGATATCCACATCAGAGTTGATTCAAAAATTTACCAGGATTTCAGATTATGTATTCAGAATAGGTGGAGAAGAATTCCTGATTCTTATGCCGCACACAAATATTAGTGGTGCTGTAACAGCAGCAGAAAAAATAAGAAAGGAAATTGAAGAATCGATTCACGTGACAGCAGGTAAATTCACAGCCAGCTTTGGCGTGGCAGAAAGGTGTCCGGGAGAGACGTTTAGAACGTTATATAAACGTATTGATGATGCACTTTATGAAGCCAAGAACAGCGGTAGAAACTGTATCGTAAAATCTGAAAATCCATGTAATGGCTATGCAACAATAGGCCTGAAGTGGAAAAAAAGTTGGGAATGTGGTGAAAATAAAATTGATGAGCAGCATAGAGAACTGTTCAGGCTGTCTGGTAATTTTGCAAATAATAATGCATTTCATAAAGACCGGGAAAAAGCGGTTTCTTATTTAGAACAGATCATACAGCATGTCATTGAACATTTTGAATATGAAGAGAGTGCACTCAGCAAGGCGGGATACCAGGATCTCAACAGACATAAAAAAATTCATGGGAATCTTATTAAAAAGGCAAATGAAATGAAAGAGCTTTATTCATATGGAAGTATTGACAGTATAAAAGTGTTTACATTTCTTTTTGATGAAGTAATCATTGGACATCTGCTATCGGAAGATATTAAGTTCCATGATGTATTTTTGAACCTTTAGGAGGATTGTATCAACAACAGCATGTAGCGCAAATAGTATCACGTCTATGACGTAGTTAGGATTTTGTATGAGATTAAAACATAAAATATTGATCGTATTTGGTTTTTTGTTTTTGGGTCTGGGACTTTTGGGAATATTTCTCCCGGTCTTACCAACGACTCCATTTGTTCTTTTGGCATCTGCCTGTTTCGCCAGCAATCAAAAATTGTCGGACTGGTTAAGCAAAAGCAAACTTTTTGGTGAATATATCACGAACTATAAAGAAAGAAATGGTCTGAAAAAAATTACCGTGGTCAAGAGCCTTGGATTCTTATGGATCATGTTACTTCTTTCTATGTATCTGATCGGAGAAATATGGGCATTAATCATGCTGACCATTATAGGAAGTGCAGTAACAGTCCATATTTTAGTCATTTCGCGACCTAAAGAAAATTCAAAAAATGAAGAAGCAGTTGAATGATGTAATGCAAGACAAGACCGGCGGCAGGATTTCCTGCCGCTTTTTCATTACGAAAACAGAATGCCCTCATATCAGACGTTCCCCATTGTTTGTATACTGAAACTATAGTAAAATAGTACTGTGTTATTTTACGAATCATAGTATTAGAAGAGGTTGTAAAAATGAAAAATAGAAATAAACACATAAAAAAATATGGTATCAGGATCAGTATCATTCTGGCATTCTTTATTCTGATTATTGGGACTGCAGTAATTCTGTATAGTTCTGATTACTACCATGCATTATCAGAAGCAGATCTTGAAAATGTTATAACGGAAGAAATAGACGTCATAACACAGGGGAATGAAATAATGTTCAGGGCAAAAGAATCTCAGACTGGTCTCATTTTTTATCCGGGTGGAAAAGTAGAAGCGACCGCGTATGAACCGCTTCTTAAAATACTGGCTTCAAAAGGAATCAGTTGCGTACTTATAGAAATGCCTTTTCATCTCGCAGTACTCGATTCTGATGCTGCAAATAAAGTATTCGATCATTATCCTGAAATCAAGACATGGTACATCGCAGGACACTCACTTGGTGGAGCCATGGCAGCATCCTATGTAGCAGAATATCCGGATCAGACAGAGGGATTGATCCTGCTTGCGGCATATCCAACAAAAGAACTCCCTTCAGACATGAAGGTCTTATCTGTTTATGGGGATCAGGATCAGGTGCTGACTATGGAAAATTATGTAAATAATATGTCTCATGTAAAGATTCTCTCCGAGGTGGTCCTGGAGGGAGGTAACCATGCACAATTTGGTAATTATGGCATACAAAAAGGTGATGGGACGGCGCTGATCACGCCCAAAGAACAATGGGTACAGACGGCTGATGCAATCATACAATTCATTGAGCAATGAGAAATAAGAACTGAGCACTATGAGCTTGATTCATGATTGCCTGCTAATATCATGCAGATAGGACAAACTATGAAAAATATAAATTACATGAAAAGAATCAGAAATATGCTGCTTCTGATATTTGGTTCCATCATTGCAATACTAGTATGTATTTTAATGCTGATGGGGTTTCATAGTCGCAGAGACAGAGAAAACCAGATCATCATTGAAAGCTTTGCAAGACAACAGCTCCTGACACAGATCATGAGCAAGGATGCAGGTCGGATCTATTCAATCTATCAGGCACAGGATGACTATTCAGATCAGGCTTCACTGGACAGACTGGAAGAACGAATGAAGATTGCCAGAGCATCAATTTTATCTGCATCAGAGGAGTTTCAAAAAAATCTGGACGCAATGAATATGGGAGAGCTCGTTAACAGTCAGGATACGATCAATATCAAATCCGCAATCAGAACATCATCGAATGGAATCAAACAATTAAATCAAATGTGGATAAAGTTTGATGAAGCTGTCAAAATTCTGGCTGGTAGTGATACGAAAAAGGATGATTCACTCCCAGCACTAGTCTATATTCAGGATCATAATACGGAAATGCTCGCTTTAAGTGAAGAAATATCAGAGCAGGTCATGAATGCGACTCTACGTGATGAACGAATGGATCAGGTCGTACTCTTTTCTATGATGTTCGTTTTGATATTCACTATTCTGATCTCGTTTAAGTCACTATATACATATATTGTTGTTCCATACAGACAATTGTATCAGGGATTTGGAGCACTTGGACTTACACAGACAGGAAGTACGCTTCGGGAAGGCAGGAACCTTGATCCATTGGTTTCTGAAGTCAGTGATTTATTTAAGAAGGTCAGTGATTTATTTAAACTGATCGATAATATGAATAACAATTATAATTTCACCGAAATGTTGAATTTTATCAATGAAACATTCTCTGATTTTATTTCCTACAATTATATAGGAGTTGCGCTGATCGACAAAGAAAGGCAGACAGTTAAGGCAACTTATGGAGTTTCTGATGGCACAATTAAGGGTATGCCGGAGGACTTAATGGGAAAAACGTTTCGTCTGAAAGATACGAGCCTTGAAGCTGTGATCGAAGAAGGGAATGCAAGGATCATCAATGATCTGGATTCATATACAGAAGGAAGACCTGTAAAATATTATAATAAAGTGATCATGGAGTCCGGAATCAAATCTTCGATTACCCTTCCTTTGAAGCGTGGAAATGATCCGATCGGAGTTATCTTTTTTTCAAGTAGTCAGAAACATGTTTACAGACAGGAACATATTGCATTATTAAAGATGCTTGCAAACAGCATAGCAGTCAGTTTCGAACAGAACATCTTTATTGATGATCTCATATACAGTAATACGCTTGCACTCGCAAAACTTGCTGAGGCAAGGGATGAGGACACAGGAGAACATCTTGAAAGAATGAAAGTCTATTCTTCGAAGATCGCTGAATATTTATATGGGGATGGACTGTACCCAAACACAATCGATCTGGAATACATTGGACAGATCGAACGATTCAGCCCGCTTCATGATATTGGCAAAGTAGGCGTTCCGGATGGTATTTTATTAAAACCGGGCAAACTGACGCACGAAGAATTTGAAGAAATGAAAAAGCATACCACTTATGGAGCGGAAGTATTAAGAACTGCTGAAAAAACGATCAGCAGACATAAAAGATGTTTGTTCGGTGTTGGCATTGAAATAGCTGAAGGACATCAGGAGTGGTGGAATGGCTCAGGCTATCCGTTTGGGAGAAAAGGGGATGAGATACCATTAAGTGCCCGGATCGTGGCGGTAGCAGATGTACTCGATGCACTTACAAGTGAGAGACCCTATAAAAAAGCATTTTCATTTGAAAAATCAGTTCAAATGATGATGGAAGAACGGGGCACGCATTTTGATCCGGTGATCCTGGATTGTTTTCAGGCACATATAGATGAGATTTATAGAATATACAAAGGGTTTTCGGCAAAAAAACCTGATGTAAATTAGGTTAAGACAGTTATAAAATGAAAGTTACTGATTGGAGATTATACATGAAGTATTATTTTGCGCCACTGGAAGGAATCACGTGGTATATTTACCGAAACGCACATCATCTTTTTTTCCCAGGGCTCGATAAATATTTTGCCCCATTCATTGTTTCAGGAATGGGAAGACAGTTCAGTGCAAGAGAAGAAAACGATCTCATTCAGGCACATAATCAAAATGTGAAACTGATTCCACAGGTGCTGACAAACCGGGTCGAGGATTTTCTGTTTACACTGAATAAATTGCAGAATCTTGGATATGATGAAGTAAATCTGAATTTTGGCTGTCCTTCAGGAACTGTGGTCTCAAAAAACAGAGGAGCAGGTTTTCTGGCAGATCCAAAGATGGTGGATAGATTTTTGGATGGTATTTTTTCAGCAACCAACTGTAAGATTTCAGTGAAGACCAGAATCGGGATAGAAGATCCAGATGAGTTTAACGAACTAATCAATGTTTATAACAAATATCCTTTAGAGGAGCTGATCGTTCATCCAAGAGTATTGCGTGATCATTATAAGAACAAACCTAACCTGTCAACATATTTTAAGGCGGCAGATAGAAGCAAAAACAGTATATGCTACAATGGTGATATATTGAATTGTAACGACTATGAAAATTTGATGTCACAGGGAAGCGGGACGGAGAAAATTATGATTGGCAGAGGTCTCATTCGAAATCCCGGACTGGTTAGGGAATTAAATGGATCGAATGCGATCACAAAGGAAGAGTTATACGATTTCCATAATAAAATATTAGCAGACTACAAAGAGGTTCTTTCAGGTGACACGAACGCATTATACCGAATGAAAGAAATTTGGGCATTCATGATGGATCTGTTTGCAGACCATGAGAAATATACAAAAAAAATCAGAAAAGCACAGAGCTGTCAGGAGTATGAAGTTGCAGTGGCAGCTCTGTTTCGTGATCTTGAACTTAAAAGTAATAGATGAAACTTCAATAATAATATCCAAAATGCAACTTTTCAGGAAAGTTTAAAGCGTCTTACCTGATGGTCAAGTGCATCTGCCTGCTCGTTAAGCTCAATACTGGCAGATGCTGTTTCTTCGGAAATGGCAGATGTATTCTGGATCACATCGGATACTTGTTCAATACCAATATGAATTTGTTCGATATGATCCTGTTGTTCCATGACTGCTTTTTTTATGCCGGTGATCGCATCAGCCATCTGATTGATCTCATGTACGATCTCTTCGAGTGAGGCTGCAGTTGAACTGGCTATTTTTGTACCAAATTCAACTTTCTGAATCGAATTTTTTATCAGTGCGGAAGTCTCACCAACTGCCTGTGCAGAGCGTGAAGCAAGGTTCCGGACTTCTTCCGCGACAACAGCAAATCCCTTGCCCTGCTGACCGGCCCTTGCAGCTTCAACAGATGCATTTAACGAGAGAACGTTCGTCTGGAAAGCGATTTCATCAATTACTTTTATGATGTTGGAGATTTCATTTGATGCGATATTGATTGCATTAATTGCTTCCTGCATTTCTTTCATTTGGGAAGAACCAGTCAGTGCACATTGAATTGCTTCAGAAGAAAGACGATCTGCTTTTTTTGCATGTTCTGCTGTGAGCTTCATTTGCACAGAGATGTTTTCCATTAATGCTGTTAGTTCCTGAACCTGACTAGCCTGTTCAGTTGAACCTTGAGCCAGAGAAGTGCTTGAATCCGATACCTGTTTTGAACCAAGCGAAACTTCAGTTGAAGCCAAAGAGATCCGCTTTAATGCGTCATTCATATTTTCCTGCATTTTATGAAAGGCGGTCGCCAGAGATCCGATTTCATCATGCGAGCTTATCTGTATTGTATTAGTAAGATCCCCTTCAGCCATTGTATGAGTCGCCTTTTCCAAAGCAGCCAAAGGCTTTGTGATTTTATCGGAAAAGACCCAGATCATAAAAACGGAGATGCCGACGCCAATGATTGTGAACAATATAAGGCGGTTCTGGAAATCCCTGGCAATCTGATCATATAGAGTATTTGGGACACCAACATACCAGATTCCAATGATATTTTCAGATGAGTCCCGGATAGGCTCGTAGACAGTCTGATTCCAGGTGCCGACAACATTCGCTTTACCAACATATGTCTCACCATTGGAAAGGACTGCATTTGATACTG
>JAQVCQ010000027.1:11466-17154 GCA_028689715.1 Lachnospiraceae bacterium | reverse complement strand
TACCAGATTCCAATGATATTTTCAGATGAGTCCCGGATAGGCTCGTAGACAGTCTGATTCCAGGTGCCGACAACATTCGCTTTACCAACATATGTCTCACCATTGGAAAGGACTGCATTTGATACTGTATCAGAAACCGGGGTGTCAATCGCTCTTGCTCCATCCTGCTGTATCACATTCGTTGAAATGCGCATGTTTTTCTGAAATATTGTTACGGTATCGCCTGTCAGATCACCTATCTCATCAACAAGTGTATAGTCATAATTAAAAGGAAAATCACCTTTGTAGAGCTGACCATCTTTTAGGGACCAGTCTCCAGGATATCTGCTTTCCAGTAATGTACGGCTCAGGGCAAGATCGCTTAGAAGTTTGGACTGCGCAGCTTCAATAATTTTGTTTTTCATTTGAACAATAGAATAGGTTCCGGTTACAATACTAAGGACACAGATCATGAACATAAATAATAATACCAATTTGTATTTTAATTTCATACATATCCTCCATCCATAACGATCTCTATATTTTCAGATTATATCAGTGTTTATAAAATATAACAATTAAAATATTGTATAAAAGCTGATAATGACTGCATAAATGAGTGATATAAGTCAGAAACACAGTAAATAAAATGAATTTATTCAAATAATACAATAAATTTAAAATAGCTACTATAGAAAAAGAATATACTGGTTATTTGTAAAAAGATGTTGTAAAATTATCCTACAATATATTCAGAATATAAGATAGGCTAGGATACAATATGAAAAAAGCTGTCATTATTGGAAGTGCAAATCTATTAAATTTAAAAATTGAAAATCTGCTACTCAACAATGGATTTCAAAAAGTAGAAATATATAAAAACCCTTCCGGTCTGAATGTAAAAAGGCATACTTGGGAGGACACAGAATGTTTTATCATTGATCTTGATCATAGTGAGACAGATCTGGTTTTAATGATTAAAGATCTTCGACAACATTATGCTGCGAATACAATTCCTATTATTTCATTAAGTGGAAACTCAGACCTGAATTCATTGAAACGAGCAATCGCAGCAGGGTGTAATGAATTCCTGGTAAAACCTTTTGACATGTCACTTTTATTGGCTAGGATCTATAAAATATGTGTCATTAACAAGAAAACATTCGCAGATGAAAATCAAAATGATCAAAATAGTTCTGATTATACTAAAATGCAAAACGTAGAGCAAACAGCTGATTCGGTAAAGGATAAGGATGCGTTCACCCTAAGATGGGTAAAGGATTTTGAAGTGGGAATTCCTCTCATAGATGAAGAACATAAGGAGTTAATCCTGCATTTTAACCAGTTGTATCTGCTTATGAAAGATGGCAGGGGGCATGAGTATTTTGAAGAACTTTTGCTTTTTTTAAAGAACTATGTTGCAATACACTTTGAGCATGAGGAAGAACTTCAGGTAAAGGCGCAGTATCCGGATTATGAGAAACACAAAAAAATGCATCTTCAGTTTTCCAGTAAAGTATATGAACTGGAACAAGAATATAGTGGGAAACAGATAACGGACAGAGATTTGATCCATATTTCTATTTATATCAGGGACTGGCTATACAGACATATTCTGATAGAAGACAACAAAGTAGGAAAACATATATTAAAAAGTAACTAATTATGAAAATTTTAGGAGGATACGTATGTTAAACAACATGAATGTGAGAAAAAAAATTACAATTATTTCAGCTTTTCTTCTGTTTGTAACGATTCTTGTAGCACTGATGGGTTATTATAATGCGGACCGGAACAGCAGAATGATGGATCAAATGTATGAATACAATTTAAAAACAATGGATCTTGCTGCTGACTTAAGAACACAGACGAGAGCTAATAGTGCGAATCTTTATGCCCTATTATTAAGCATGTCAGGAGAAGAAGAGAATGCAATACTTAAAGATATTGAAAAGCGGAAGTTAAATGTAGAAGAAGATATTGAAGCAATCAGGATGCTACTCCATACGGATGAAGAGAAAGCATTGCTTGCTGAAATAGAATTAAAACTTACAGACTGGCGTTCAGTTTTGGATCAGGTCATGCTGCTGAACTCAGAAAACAAGCAGAATGAAGCAGAACAGTATTATCACGATAATCTGACTACTCTTGAAACATATCAGACCGCTGTCAGGAACTTGACAGAATTCAACAGAAAATCAGCAGAAATAATGAATCTTGAAAGCCAGGAAAGTTCAAGAAATAATATTTTAATCATGGTAATCCTTGTTATGATCCTGGTCATTTTTTCAGCAGTCATCAGCTTTGTAATATCCAATAATATATCACATGGGTTGAAGCAGGCTGTTGGAATTTTAGATACAGTTGCCAAAGGTGATTTATCTGTTTCAATGAAAGATTCGCAGTTGAGTCGAAAAGATGAAATAGGTAAGCTTTTTGTCTCAGTAAACAGCATGCAGGCCTCCATGAAAGAATTGATAGAACGTGTAAAATCAGAATCTGATGAAATAGAAGTAATTGTGGAGCATGTTAAAAACAATACATCGGAATTAAATGAAGAGATTGAAAATGTATCAGCCACAACACAGGAACTTGCAGCCAGCATGGAGGAGACAGCTGCTTCATCTGAAGAAATTACTGCAACTGCATCTGAGATGGAACGGGCAGTACATCAAATTGCTGAAAAATCAGAAGATGGGGCCAGAAAAGCCGATGAAATCAGGATTCGTGCAAAAGAAACGCAGACAAGTGTAGAAGCTGCGCAGAAAGCGGCAATGCAGATGTTTCAAATCACAAAGCAAGAGCTGGAAAAAGCGATCGAGAATTCAAAAGTCGTAGAACAAATTAGTACATTATCCGATGCGATCATGCAGATTACAGGACAGACCAATCTTCTTGCACTAAATGCTTCAATTGAAGCAGCAAGAGCAGGAGAAGCAGGAAAAGGATTTGCTGTCGTTGCTGAAGAAATTAGCAAACTTGCTGATGCATCAAAAAAAACAGTGGTTGAAATACAAGGAATTACGGTGAAAGTAGAGGAGGCTGTCAATAATCTCGCAGTCAATTCAAATGATCTTTTAAAATTTGTTTCAGTCGATGTCAACCAGGATTACAATACACTGATCCATGTTGCAAAACAGTACAATGAAGATGCATTGTATGTTGCAGAGATGGTTACAGATTTTAGCAGAACATCAAGTGAACTGATGAGTTCAATTTCTGAAGTGACATCTGGAATTGATGCAATCGCAATTGCAGGTCAGGAGGGAGCAGAAGGAACAACTGATATTGCAAATAGAAATTCGAGTATCAGTCAGCATGCAGCAGAGATCTATACACAGGTAATACAGACAAAATCAATTGCAGAACAGTTAATCCAGGCAGTCTCATCATTTAAAACAGAGTAGAGCTTAATTGGTATTTCAGCAGAAAGCATTGTTTTTAGTAAATTTTAGTTTGTACTTGACAAACATAAAAAGATTGTGTACAATCTATATAAATAGTACACAATTTAAAAGGAAACAACTAAAAATGCAATTATCTGAAAGGAGCAACAATATGAGCGTTTATGATTTTAAAGTTTTAGATGTACAGGGTAACGAAGTTTCTTTAGAGGAGTATGCAGGTAATGTTTTGTTGATCATTAACTCTGCTACACAGTGTGGTTTTACACCACAATATGATGAGTTACAGGATCTATATGAAAAATATGCTGGAGAAGGTTTTTATATATTAGATTTTCCATGCAATCAGTTTGGCCATCAGGCACCGGGAACAAATGAAGAAATTGTAAGCTTTTGTGATTCCGGATTTGGCATTACATTCCCTATTTTTTCTAAAATTGAAGTAAATGGAGACAATGCGATTCCTTTATTTAAATATCTTAAGAGCCAGAAAGGATTTGCCGGTTTTGATCCGGAACATGTTCTTTCCCCTAAACTTGATGAAATACTGACTGAAATTGATCCGAATTATAAGAATAATGCTGAAATTAAATGGAATTTCACAAAATTCCTGATCGACAGATCAGGGAAAGTTGTTGAGAGATTTGAACCAACAGAAGATATGTCAGTTGTTGAAGAAAAAGTAAAAGCACTTCTCTAGGATGGGGTATAAAAATGAGTAATAAGTACGATTCCTTAAAACTTGAGAACCAAATATGCTTTCCTTTGTATGCGTGTTCAAAAGAAATCGTTCGTAAATACAAACCTTTTCTGGATGAGATCGATCTGACCTACACGCAGTATATTACAATGATGGTATTGTGGGATAAGAAGCAGATGAATGTGAAAACATTAGGTGAATATCTTTATCTGGATTCCGGAACATTAACACCAGTATTGAAAAAGCTTGAAAGTAAAAGTTTTATCAAAAGGAACAGAGATAAAGATGATGAAAGAAACCTTTGTGTCAGCATTACAGATGAGGGTGAAAAGCTTAAGGAAAAGGCAGCAGATATTCCTGGCAAGATCAGCCGATGTGTGAATTTGTCTGAAGATGAAGCTGCACAGTTATATAAATTACTATACAAAACACTTGGAGATCTGAGTCAGATATAAGCTATTAGTAATCATATTATGATCATCATAAAAACAAGCTCCACTTTGAACAGAAAGTGGAGCTTGTTTTATTCATGTCATGTTTACTTTTCATTTTTATTCTGATACATTGCCTTATCTGCTTCGGCAAGTAGATGATAGATGCTTTCATCACTATCACCATTAAAATAGCTTGAACCAAGACTAAATGAAAGCTGATAAGGCTTTTTTGAATGCTGATTCATTCTTTGTAAATTGATCATAAGGCGATTCGCAATATGACGAGGTGCTTTCTGATCAGCAGAATCAACCAGAATAACAAATTCATCACCGGCATATCGGAAGGCCTGATCAGTCTGTTTAATTGATTTTTCAAGAAGATTAGAAATGAGTTGCAGAGCCTCATCACCTTCTTTATGTCCGAAGTTATCATTTATGGACTTAAATTTATCAAGATCGATCATAATAATGGAAAAAGGCTGGTGTCGACTGATCATGAACTTCATTCGCCTTTCCAACTGAAAACGTGTCAGCAACTGCGTGACTGTATCACGGTTCATATCCTCACGTTCGATCAGGATGTAACCGACCAGACATACCAGAGCTGTCATTGGCCATACAAGTATCAGTCCATAGTATTTTGTCTGAAAATAGCCTCCAATTGCTGGGAAGACTACAACAGATAAAATAACCTGATAGATCCGACCGGTAATTAATTTTCTATAAGGGATGAGCGTGATACAATAGATAAAAAACATGAGGTAATTCATGGTGGCAAACAGAGGAGCACCTATGCCCCGTTCAAAAATATTCACAGAATTAATACGAAAAAGAATATTTGTAAATAAATTGATCATGACAAGAAGAACAGTAAAAAGATTCAGTGAAAGATAAATCTTTCTCCTGACCTTTCGTTTTTTAAAATCTGACAGAATACATTCGTCGAAATAACTGCACCATAAAGCCAAAGGAACTAAGTTTAGAGAATAAAGTATGGAATTAAAAACGATATTAAGGAATCGTCCGTCTGCTCCGGGCAGACCATCTACAGACCATGAGACGATTTCTGCAATAAGGATCAGTATATTTGAAAGAAGTATGAATTTGAAAAGATATGCTTTATCATTTCTAACAGGATGCTTATGCAGATCGATGAGTAAAAAAAGGAGAA
>JAQVCQ010000027.1:3221-11366 GCA_028689715.1 Lachnospiraceae bacterium | reverse complement strand
GTGAGATAGACAACATGAAAGCAGAATATGCAAAAGAAGCAAAAGAAAGATGGGGAGGCACAGATGCATATAATGAAAGCATCCGAAAAACAGAGAAATATAACAAAGAGGACTGGAATCGTATTATGTCAGAAATGGATGAGTTAATTGAAAAGTTTGCTCAAAATAAAAATCAGGAACCTGGAGAAAGTAAGGTACAGGAGCTGGTAATAGAATGGAAAGGTTTGATAACCAGGTATTACTATGAATGTACTGATGAAATATTATCAGGACTTGGTGAGATGTATAAAGCAGATGAACGCTTTAAGAAAAACATGGATCGACATGGTATTGGAACTGCAGACTTTATGAGCGATGCCATTGCGTTCTATTGTCAGAAAAAATAATCAGAGAATGCATTATTTATAGTTATTTAATGAATCCCGGATTGACAAAACGACCTGAAGTGATTATAATGTAAACATAGTTAGATAAAACTAACCAATGTGAATAAATCCTGAAAAACTCCATATTAGGAACCGGACGGGAACCGGTTCCGGAGTAAACAGGAAATATGTTTCTTGTAAAATAAATCACGTGAAAGGTGGTAAATTTATGAATTATCTTGAAATTGAAAAAGTAATAGGAAGAGAAATTATTGATTCGAGAGGTAACCCTACAGTTGAGGCTGAGGTTCATTTGATAGATGGTACTGTGGGAAGAGGTGCAGCACCAAGCGGTGCTTCGACCGGACAGTTTGAAGCGTTAGAGCTTAGAGATGGGGATCAGAACAGATTTGGAGGGAAAGGCGTTAAGAAGGCTGTTGAAAATATCAATACGTTGATCAATGACGTCCTTCACGGAATTGATGCAGGCGATACCTATGCAGTCGACCGTGCCATGATCAAAGCTGATGGTACAAAAGACAAATCAAAATTGGGAGCAAATGCAATTCTTGCAGTTTCCATTGCAGCTGCCAGAGCTGCATCCAATGCGCTTGATATGCCTTTATACAGGTTTCTTGGTGGTGTTTCCGGGAACAAACTTCCAGTTCCCATGATGAATATTCTAAATGGTGGTGCACATGCTGCAAATACAGTTGATGTACAGGAATTTATGATCATGCCTGTTGGTGCAGACAGTTTTAAAGAAGGTCTCAGACAGTGTACTGAAGTATTTCATGCACTTGCTTCTATATTAAAATCAAAAGGACTTGCTACAGCAGTAGGTGATGAAGGTGGTTTTGCACCAGATCTTGAAAGTGATGAAGCGACCATAGAAGTGATTCTGGAAGCAGTCAGAAAAGCAGGTTATGAACCGGGCAAGGATTTTATGATTGCGATTGATGCCGCCTCCAGTGAATGGAAAGGAAGTAAGATCGGTGAGTACATTCTTCCTAAGGCAAAGAAAACACTCTCTACAGATGAATTGATTGCACATTGGAAGGGGCTATGCGACAAATATCCTATTATTTCAATTGAAGATGCGCTGGATGAAGAGGATTGGGAAGGATGGAAGAAACTTACAGAGGTACTCGGTGATAAAGTACAGCTCGTAGGGGATGATCTTTTTGTTACGAACACTGAAAGACTGAAAAAGGGAATTGACACAAAGTGTGGTAATTCCATTCTGATCAAGTTAAATCAGATCGGTTCCGTATCAGAGACTCTTGAAGCAATCAAAATGGCTCATAAAGCCGGATTTACTGCAATTTCTTCTCATCGTTCCGGTGAAACAGAAGATACTACAATTGCAGATCTTGCAGTTGCTCTGAATACATGCCAGATCAAGACCGGCGCACCAAGCAGAAGTGAAAGAGTCGCTAAGTATAATCAGCTGCTTAGAATAGAGGAAGAACTTGGCGATGGCGCGGTATACCCGGGAAGAAATGCATTTAATGTATAATTCTTTGGAATAAACGATCATAAAACTAAATTTAGTATTTAAATAAGAGTATCACGGATAGCAGGGATCAGACCTACCGTTCGTGGTACTTTTTTGTATTAATTTTATTCAAGATGTTATAAAATATTAAGGAAATAGCGTGTTGTGACAGTGAGCGCAAAGTGCTATAATGGCTGAATTGATAAAAATTACGATAGGACGGGATAAAAAGGGATGAAAAGGTTAATTGGAACAAAAGAATTCTATAAATGGATCCTTATGATAGCAGTACCGATCATGATCCAAAACGGTATTACAAATTTTGTAAGTCTTTTAGATAATATAATGGTAGGTCAGGTAGGAACGGCTCAGATGTCAGGAGTTGCAATAGCGAACCAACTCATGTTCGTCTTTAATGTTACCATTTTTGGTGCGGTGTCCGGAGCAGGGATCTTTGGAGCACAGTTTTTTGGATCGGGAAATCATGAAGGTCTTAAGAACACATTTCGTTTTAAGATGATTTCTTGTATCCTGTTAGGTTTATTTACAATCGTATTATTCGTATTTGCTGGGGAACATCTGATCTCATTTTACTTAAATGACAGCAATGATGCCGAAAGCATCAGACAGACATTATATTACGGGAAAAGATATCTAAACATTATGGTGATCGGACTGATTCCATTTGCAATATCAAACACTTATTCCAGTACAATAAGAGAGACAGGGGAGACTGTAGTACCCATGATCTCAAGTATTTCAGCCGTACTGACGAATCTGGTATTTAATTATATTCTGATCTTTGGTATGTTTGGCGCCCCCAAATTGGGCGTAGTGGGCGCAGCGATCGCAACTGTGATTTCCAGATTTGTCGAGCTTGGGATCTTAATTTACTGGACACATACCCATCAGGAAAAAAATATATTTATTCAAAGGGTCTATCGGTCATTCATAATTCCAAAAGACCTGACTGGAAAAATCGTCATAAAAGGAACACCGCTGCTTGTGAATGAATTTTTGTGGTCAGGTGGTATGGCGATGATGATGCAGTGCTATTCTGTAAGAGGTCTGAATGTCGTCGCTGCCATGAATATATCTAACACAGTTGCCAATGTATTTAATATTGTATTTCTTGCAATGGGAAATGTTGTTGCAATCGTGGTAGGTCAGTTACTGGGTGCCAGTAAAATGAAGGAAGCAAAAGAAACGGCAGGAAAGCTTATTTTTATGTCTGTTGTACTGAGCAGTATGATGGGATTGCTGATGGCTGTGATCGCACCATTTTTTCCACAGATCTATAATACGTCGTCTGAAATCAGACATCTCGCTACCAGATTCATTATCGTACCTGCTTTATGTATGCCAATGTATGCATTTATGCATGCTACTTATTTTACATTGCGTTCAGGTGGCAATACGATCATAACGTTCCTGTTCGACAGCGCTTTTGTCTGGGTCGTCAGTATTCCACTGGCATATGTACTGACAAGATACACATCGCTGAATATCATCTGGGTCTATTTATTCTGCCAGCTGATCGAGATATTAAAATGCATTCTTGGATATACACTGGTCAGAAAAGGTGTCTGGCTGAATAATATGGTAGATTACAAAACAGCATAGAGCGTCTGTAAAGAGTGTAAAAAGTACATTGCTTTGAACCAAAAAGTGCATAGATTACTCTGAAAGCATTTGTTAGTATGGATGCATGACAGAAAACTGTCTGGGGTCGAGCCAGCAAAACAGTTGGCTTTGAATGAAGGGTAATCATAAAACTTTGGAGGTATTGCACGATGAAAGAAAAAGCAATGAATGTGAAACTGGTAGTAAGACCAATTGTAGGATGTCTGACGCATTCTCATTTTTGGGAAGGTCCCTGCAGGGCAGGTCATCTGAAAGATATGACAACAGAGGCTGAAAATGCAGCAGCAGATGCAGCATTTTTAAAAGCGAAAGAACAGTTAAAAGATGCTACAGATAAAATCCAGTTTCTTGATGCAATAGATGCAAGATATGATGAGAAATTTGTTGTTGGTAGAGATGTATTTGAACAGATCGAAGAAGATATGGACAAGGTAGATTTCTTTCTTTGCATGAACTGGAGAATTCCGAAACTTGAACGTTATAAAAAACCGATCGTAATCATGCAGAATGGTAATGAAGGAATTGATTTTTCGGCATATTGCAGATCGATCGGACTTGAAACATACGTTGCGATGGATCTACAGGATCTGAATGAAATTGCAGAATTGCTATGGGTAAGGAAGGCAGTTGCAAATACAAGAGCACTTGTTCTGTCAGCAGGCGGTCAGCCTACATTTGGAATACAGAGTCTGATCAGAGATCCTGAAATTATCCGTCAGAAATATGGTTTTGAAGTAATTAAGCTTTCCTTTTATGATATTTTTAAATATATGGATCAGATCACAGATGAAGAAGCAAGACCGATTGCAGATCAAATAATAAATGGATCAAAAGAAACAAAAGTAAATGTAGACTGGTTCATTAATGACATCAAATATTATCTTGCGGCGAAAAAAATGATGGATGTATATGACTGTAATGCATTTTCAACAGCATGCCATGAATTGTGTACTTCTGAAATTCCACAGGAGAGAAAGTTCACACCTTGTGTCTGTCATTCATTGATGAAGGATGAAGGAATTCCAAGTGGATGTGAAGAAGATCTGAATGCACTTCTTGCAATGAGTATTATGCAGTATGCGGCAAACAGACCAGCATTTATGGGAAATCCAAATCATGAAACAGATGAGCTTCTGCGCATCCACCATGCTGTTCCTGCACTTTGCATGAATGGATTTGGAACAAAACCGCTTGAATATAAACTTTGGGCATTCACAGGTCAGGGATTTGGTGGAAAACTTCAGGTAGATTTTACTGAAAACAACGAAGATGCTGTTACACTTGCAAGATTTAATCCACTTGGAAATACAATGGTATTAAAAACTGGTGAGGTGATCAGATCTGAATTTGATGAAGTGTACTGTAGTCCTTATTACTATATTAAAATGGATGATGCAAGAGAATATATGCATAATCTTGCAAGCTTTGGACATCATCAGGTACTGATATTTGGAGATTTTAGCAAAAAATTGAAAAAGATCGCTAAAGTAATGGGATTTGATATTTTAGAGGGATAATAGAAATGATCTATTTGAACAACGCAGCAACTACATATCCAAAACCGCAGTGTGTGCTCGATGCACATGCTGCGGCATTAAGCAACCCGCCTTCAGGACAGTTTCGAAGTTCGGGTTCTTTTTTAAAAGAGGATATTTTTACTCAATGCAGGAATCATCTTGGAGAACTGCTTGGAATCCATGAAACAGAAAGAATTTTTTTCTCGTCAGGGGCAACGGATTCCTTCAATAAAATACTATTAGGTCTTGATCTGCAAAACTGCCCGGTCGTTACCTCAGTGACGGAGCATAACAGTATTCTCCGACCGCTTTATAATCATACACAACTTTTGGATGAGCAGATCAGCTTGGTCGGATGTGATACAGATGGAAAAATCTCACTGGAAGAACTGGAAGAAATATTTATCAAGAACTCAGAAAAAAATACAAACAGAGGTATTTGTATTATCAATCATTGCTCGAATGTAACTGGGATGGTTCAGGATCTGGATGCAATAGGAATACTATGCAGAAAGTACGGGATACAATTCATAGTCGATGTATCTCAGAGTGGAGGATGTATTCCGGTGGATGCAGACAGATCGGGTATTGATATTCTGATCATGACAGGTCATAAGAGCTTATATGGTGTTCAGGGTACAGGGGCTTATTATGTCCGATCAGGGATTCGACTCAAGCCCATCATGTATGGGGGCACTGGGCTTGACAGCACAAAATTAAAATACAAAGCGGATGAATATGAATATGAGGTGGGAACACAGAACGCACCCGGTATTGCAGCACTTTCATCTGGCGTGGAATATATTCTTATGCGTGGTGTGGAAAAGATTGCCGAAAAAGAGCGTCTTCTGATGAAAAGAATCTATGACAGACTGTCAGAAATGAAAGAGATCAGGATATTTGGCAGTTATGAAACAAACCATGGTCCTGTTATGAGCTTTCAGGTCAAAGGTCTGAACTGTTCAGATGTTGCATATATTTTGGAGACCGGATACGGGATTTCAGTCAGGACTGGTCTGCACTGTGCGCCACTGATCCACAGAGCAATTGGAAGTGGAGCAGATGGAACGGTAAGAGTCAGCGTTTCTGATCTTACTTCGATGGATGAGATCGAACAGTTCCTAAAAGCGATGGAGGAGATCACTGCGTCTGTGTCTGGGAACACACGAGGGGAGGAGGTCTTATGAAGGTATTGGATAAGGTGGAATCCAGGGAAAGATGTGCAGAAGCAGGCTGGTTCGCCTATGATTTTTTGCTGGACCAGGAGATCGATCCTGAATTTATCAGAGGGTTAAAGCCACTTGGTTCGTGGGTATTCTTAAGTATGCTGGCAAAACCTTTTTTTAAAGTGGAGTCAGAACATTTTATGATCAAAGGGCTGCTTGGCGAAAAGCATTTCAGGGTAGCGGTGCATCACGAATATGAAGAAGAATTAAGTAGAATTGAACGGTTGATCGAGCAGATCTGATGCAGCTTCAACTGTAGAATATATGGGGTGTTTAGACGATATGGAAAATCAGAAATCACAGGTCACGATTAGGAAAAATACAATTTTGATGACCTACGGAAAGTCTGCCTTCAATGATGGTTACATAATGGAAATTCAGGTCATAAAAAGCGATATCATACGTTGCAGGGTCTCAAAGGAATCAATCAAAGAGATTCCCTCCTACCTGATCGAAATGCAGAAGGAAGAGCCAGAAGACCTGATCCGTATGATAGATCAAAATGATACAGATCTTTATGTGACGACAGACAGATTACGTCTGAAAATTTGTCTTGAAGATGGCATAATTCAGTATTTCAGCCCGGATGGATCAAAACTTTATCATGAGGATGCTGGAAAAGAATTAACAGAAGTGACAGTTATGAGATATACAACAGGGGATGAAAAACCCGTGATCAAAAGGGTAAAAACTGTGGATGGAGAGAGAAACTTTATTCTTAATCTGCGCGAAGAACCTGATACTACAGCTTATCGTGGCAAGTATTATTTTAAATGGCAGGAAGAGGAAGGTGTTTTTGGTCTGGGGCAGGCAGAGGAAGGGATTCTGAATTACAGGCACCAGAATCAGTATCTGTACCAGCACAATATGAGAATTCCGATGCCGGTCTTATATTCTGACCGGGGATATGGTCTGATCTTTGACTGTACATCCCTGATGACGTTTGAAGATGATGCTTGTGGCTCCTATCTTTATCTGGATGCAGTAAAACAGATGGATTACTATTTTGTTGCAGGAGAATCACCTGATCAGTTCATCGCAGGGCTTCGGATGCTTACTGGCAGACCGGCGATGCTTCCAAAATGGTCTTATGGCTATATTCAGTCAAAAGAGCAATATTATACAGCAAAAGAACTTGAAGATGTCGTCAGAAAATACAGGGAAAGTAATATTCCCATTGATGGAATCGTTCAGGATTGGAATACCTGGGAAGAAGGCAACTGGGGAGAAAAGATACTGGATCAAAAGCGCTATGGTAATATGAAAGAAGTAGCAAAAAAGCTGAAAGAGATGAATACTCATGCAATGATTTCGGTCTGGCCGAATATGAATAGCGGAGGCAGGAACCATACAGAATTTTTTGAACAGGGGATGTTGCTCAATGATTATGCGACTTATAATGCTTTTGATGAGAAAGCAAGAAAAATTTACTGGAATCAGATGAACAGTGCATTATTCTCAGAAGGATTCGAAGCCTGGTGGTGTGATTCTACGGAACCTTTTAGTGGACCTGACTGGGGCGGTGAAACGAAGAGAGAACCATGGGAACGTTTTTATATGGTAGGCGGGGAACATAAAAAGTACCTTGGCGCCCTAAAAGCAAATCTATATGCACTGGAGCATGCCAAAGGGATTTATCAGAACCAGAGAAAAGAAACAGAAGAAATCAGAGTGTTAAACCTCACCAGATCCGGTTATCTGTCAGGATATAAATATGCAGCGATGCTTTGGTCAGGGGATACCTATGCTTCCTGGGATACCATGAAAAAGCAGATCGTAGAAGGACTCAGCATGGGATTGTCCGGTTATCCATACTGGACACTTGACATCGGAGGATTTTTTACAGTAGGAGATAAATGGCAGAACAGGGGATGTGGATGCAATCAGGATTCAAC
>JAQVCQ010000027.1:0-3121 GCA_028689715.1 Lachnospiraceae bacterium | reverse complement strand
TGCAGGAAAGAGTATTTGAGATCAGTGTAGACGGACATTTAGTGGATACAGTCCGGTATGAAGGAACAACCATTACGATTCTCTGCCCTCACGATATTCCAAAGGACTAAGACCTGTCTGCTTTTTAAAGATACGGCTAAAATAACCCTGTTCTGGGTATCCAACAGCTTCTCCAATCTGACGAATGGATAATTCGCCATGATGTGTGAGGAGCTGTTGTGCTTTTTGCATACGAAGTGAGATCAGATATTTTGAAGGAGTGCAGTCGAACTGCTGACAGAATATTTTAGTCAGATAGCTGCAGCTGTAATTCATATTATGTGCGATCTGATTCAGACTGATCTCTTCATTAAAGTGCTGTATGATATATTCTTTTAATACATCAGCGATTTCAGCAGGAGATTTTGTTGAGAGTTCCTGTTTAAAAATATCCTGAAGTGAGTTTTCTTCCATCAAGTATTTGTTTTTCAGCTTTATGAGAGCCTGATGTAGTTCCTGGGTATCAATAGGTTTTAGGAGATACTCACTGACCTGGTATTTAATAGCTGTTTTGGCATATTCAAATTCCGAAAATCCACTGATGATGATGATATCAATATGCGGATGATATTCTCGGACCTTTTTGATCAGGGTAAGCCCATCCATAACAGGCATTCGGATATCAGTGATCAGAACGTCCGGGTTCAGATCAGTGATCAGATCATAGACCTGAATCCCAGTCTGTGCAGAACCAATCACCTCGAATCCGGTATCGGAATCATTGATCTTCTGAATTAGATTTTCAAGTAACAACACTTCATCTTCAGCTACAACGACACTGTATTTCATAATCAGCTCCAATCTTCGGCACATGACCGTAAAGCAATCAAGGGGTTTAAAGATTCTTATTTTTCAGGGCACATTTACAGCCAATAGATACCATACCATGACCATCCGGAGTATTGCCTACCTCAAAAATCGTATGTTCTCTGCAGTATATTCTCCAACGCATATACACATTCACAATACCAAGTCCGTCGATCTTCAGTTCTGGCATACCGGGGTTGGCATCCGCTAGTGCAATCCGCTCATGTATCATCTGAATCGCTTCAGTTGTAAAACCATTTCCAGAGTCGATTACATCGATCTGCCATCTGTCATCATATAATTTTCCGGTCACTGTGATCGTCCATGGTGGCAGGCAGTCCGTACCATATTTGATCGCATTTTCCACAAGAGGCTGTATGATCAGTTTTGGAACACTTAAGTCTAGAAGCTGTGGGTCGATCTCTAAGATACAATTCAGACTGGACTGATAGCGTACCTTCATACAATAAAGATATTTTTCAACGTACTCCATTTCTTCCTTAAGGGTTACACTCTGGGAAGAGTGATCTGTAATATAACGCATGATCTGAGTCAGATTTTTACATAGTGTAACAACTTCATCATTTTTTCTATTCTCTGCAAGGACGATTATACACGATAGCGTATTATAGTAAAAATGAGGATTTGTCTGGCTCTGCAGAGCAAGTGTTCTTGATTTTAACTCCTGCTGTCTGCTGTCGATCAGTTCATTAAGTGATATTTTCAGCTTCTTGCTCATTGCTTCAAAGTCATGGTAGAGTTCATCGAGCTCAATATAATATGGGTGATAAGTTTCTTCTCTGCCCTGACCCAGTGTGTCCAGATCCATGTCCTGTATGATTTTTTTGAGCTGCATAACTGGTCTCGTCAGATTCCTCGAGACATAATAAGAAATCATGATCGCAATACCAAGAATTGCGATGATAACACCAAAGAGAATCATGCTTAGATTTGCGACTGGTCTTAATATGATTGATTCTTTCTGAACAGTGACATAAGTCCATTTACTATAAGCACTTTTTGCAAAAGCAAGGTGCTCACGCTCGTTCGTAAATGGATTCCGGATCAGGCTTTTTTCTAAAAGATCGGGAATCTGGTCATAATAATAAGTAAGCACTTCTTTGTCGGAATCAGGAATAGAATAGGGATAGACCAGTGCGCCTGTTTCACTATAAATATAAATTGCAGCAGACTCCTTATTCTTTTTTTCATAAGATACAGCAGATTTGAACAGATTTTTACATCTTTTTACTGTTTCGATCACGCCTACTTTTCTTCCGTACTGATTAGAGTACGTTCTATAAACGGAAATGAACCAGTCAGAGCTCGCTGAACTCTGGGCATAAGCATCAGTATGATAGGGAGCACTGATCAGTTTTAAACCATTCAGTTCCTTAACAGTTTCAAACCAATCCAGTTCTTTCAGATCGACTCTTGCGGTACTTGTGATCATTCCAACTTTAACTTCGTTTCCTTTCAGATCAAATAAATTGATCTGATCTGCTTTGATATCAGAACCATTAATGGTCACAAATAAATCAGCAAGGTGTGGAAGGTTTGTTTCTGTGATTTCAAGATTAAAAGAAGAATCCAGATTATCGCTCATCAGACTGCTGTAGTTGATATTTGCAGAGGTGATATCCAGATCATTGATCACAGAATCGACCTGTTCCAGAATAGAAGCGTTCAGTGCGGACAGTGCACTTTCCTCATTTGCAATCAGGATGGAAGAAACATATTCATAGAAGAAGAAAGAAAACGAGATCAGAACGATTATAGCAACAAGAAGATATGCCTTAAATAATCTGGCCTGAAGTTTTTGCGGCCCCTTATGCTTTTGGTGCTGTTCGTATTTTGCGAAAATCAATAAGACCAGATTTTTCAGCAAGTGTAATGGTTTCATAGGTTGATCCTGCCATTTCCGATGATGTATTGTATTAAGAATGAATAAAAAACTAATCAAAAGTATAACATTTCTATACACAAAAAACAATGAAGTGAATCATGATAAACTGATAAAAAGGCATTATAGTCAATAAAAGAGAAAAAGTACAAATTAAAATGTGAAAGAAGTACATTGCTAGGAATTAATTAGTGCATAGAATCTGAAAGATTCATTTGCTATTCTGATATTGTCAATAAAATAGACGCGATGAAAGTGATTATCATATTTCATCGCAGGGGTATTGGATAAAACAATCAGGAGGGAACACATGAGAAAGAAAGTATTGGCAACATTATTATGTCTTAGCATGACAGCAGGAATGCTTGCAGG
>JAQVCQ010000026.1 GCA_028689715.1 Lachnospiraceae bacterium | reverse complement strand
CGTTGACTCTGGAACCATTTGTCAGCCTCGCATCAACAATCGGTGACGATTCATTCACGACTCGATTGCATTTTGCCACGATCTGCTGAATCACATCCTCAAGTTTTTCTTTTGATCTGAAATTATCATCCCACCTGACTAGTTTTCCGCTTTTTTCTACAAAGATCTCCTCTGTACCATTAACCATGATTTCTGTGATGGTACTATCGTCGATTAATTCTTGCAAAATATCAAGCCGTCTAATAGAATGAAACAACTCTCTGCTCAATTTTCTTTTTTCCGAAAGACTAATATAGTATAGTGCACTTTCTTCCAGAATAATGCCGTCTATGATCTCTCTCACTTCTTCGTCTTCGCATACTCTTGAGAGATCTATTTTCTCGATTACTTTTTCTTTCAATTTTTCTTTACATTTCAGATAACTGTTCATCAAGATCCTCTTTAATGATTATTTTTATATATTTCGCCAACTCACAGAACGGTAATTGCTCTATTTCATTTGGAATCGATCTGAATTCAGGAAATTTAAAGTGTTTTGTCTTTTCAATGATTCCCCTATATTCTGTTTCCGACAGTAGCCTTTCATACTGATTTATTTTAGCCAGCGAAATTCCATCCTCTCTTGTGATCGTGTAGACCCGCTCACATTGTTCAAGTATTTGAAATAGGCCCTGAAGATTATCGGAAAGGTCGAAAATAATAAAATCATAAGTGCATTCCGAAACAATCATATTGATCATCTGCAACCACTGTTCTGGAGTGATAATGGCAAGATCGACAAAAGAAAATGCAGGGGGAATGTAGTCCAATCCACTCACAGACCGAAGTGAATTTTGGAAATGTTCATAAAATTTATCCTTTGCGTTTGTAATAAAGTACATAAGGTTGATAATGTCTTCATTTGCTCCTGTTTTTTGAAATCTGCTATACCCAGCAAACGGTTCAAAATTCAAATAGAGTACACTCCTTTTTTTAGCGAGAATTTGTCCAAGAAGTAATGCAAATGAAGTCTGAAGGCAACGGCGGATCGGCGTATAGATCCCAATCATTCTTGTTCTTTTCATATCCGTTGAACAAGCAAATTTGTCAGAACCTACAATTCGTATAATTTCTTTCCAAATTTTTTCACAGGACTGATATTTTCGAATTGTACTATAACCAGACATATTCATAAAACCTCTGTCTGAAAGTATGATGCGAAAATCTGATTTTAATTCGTCTGCTTCAGCATAATAGGATGCTTCAGCAATCATAATTACAGTGATCATGTTTTTTTTACAGAATTTTTGAAGTGCTTCTTTTTTTGTAAAAACATGAATCTGAAACAAGTGATTTTCTTTTTTTGTCAAATACTCAGAAAGACGAATTCCATATTCTTCCTCCTGGTCATAAATCGCAAGTATTTTATGATTCAATAAATTCCTCCCAAATAAAAAACTGTGCTGATTACAATAGGAATTGAAAAATGTATTTTGGGTATAAATCTGCGCTGAATGCACATGATTAGCAGAGCAAGAACTGCCCCTGAAAGAATGGAAACACCAATAAAAATTAAAATCTTTTGATATGCAGGAATAGAAAACAGAAAGCCTGCTATCGACATCAGTTTCAGATCTCCTGCACCGAATGTTTTGTTCAGAAAAAAGGGGAATAAAATAATGATTACAAAAAGTGAACCAAGAAATGAAAATCCTATAGAATGTATACCAGACTGTATACTTTGAACTGTAATAACGAGAATATAACTTACAATAATCAGTTGATTCGTTATTTTACCTGTCTTAATATCTCCGACAGCTGCTATGACTGAAATGAATAAAAACAATATAATCTAAACCTTCACCTCCTATTGTAATGATCACTGTGATTCGATTTTTTAGGTCTGTTTGAATTTGATAAGCTGAATTATAGACTTGTCAATTTAAATTGTCCATCCTTATTTTTAAATATTATTAAGTTTGTTGACTTTTAACAAATAGTATATTTTTTTGATCTTAATTATCATTCAGACCCGCTATTTTAGAGTCTTTTTTCATGGCAATAAAAAACGCAGAATTGTAATTCATCCTGCGTTTCTGTATTAATATAATAGTTGTAATAATGATCAGACCAAGTAACCTCTTTTTTGTCTTCCCTGATCTGCATTTTCAACGATGCTTGTTTTACCATATGTCATTCCGGCATACACAGATTCTGCCCTGTCCATAACCGGCAAACTATCATCCTGTTTTGAGATTTCGCGGTATGCCATTAACAGTTCTTCTGTGATATCTTTCAGATTATTTAAAATAGAAGTATTCTCAATTTTAACCAAAATGAGTTCACGCTTCATATACTGATAGATTTGAAACAGATTCACTGCCAGAGGATATTTCAGATCAAGTGATGCAATCAACTCATCTATGCACTGTCTAATTCTTCTAATTTCTGACTTGAACTGCTGTTCATTTTCTGACTCTGCTGCAAATTGAGCATCCTTGAAATACTGAATCAGCATCTCATATAAAATCACCACAAGTTCTGTTTTATTCGCCTGTGTGATTCTTCTTGCAAATTCCTGCTTTATTTCATTTGTCATGATAAAATCCTCTAACCTACTCCAGAAGCTGAAGTACCTTCTGTGGTCTTTCATTTGCCTGTGCCAGCATGGATGTTCCAGCCTGTGACATGATCTGATATTTTGTATATTCCGTCATTTCAGATGCCATATCCACATCCATGATCCTTGAATATGCAGATGTCATATTTTCACCTGAGATATCAAGGCTTGAAATGGTGTGTTCCAGGCGGTTCTGATAAGCACCGAGCCTTGACCTGACTTTCGAAACATATGCTGTTGCATTCTCTATATCATCAAGTGCATCCCGTGCACCGTCCTGTGTTGAAAGATCAGTATCATCAATATCAAGATTTTCAAGCGTGATTGCTGGAATTCTGATATCAAGTTCCTGGTCTTCATTTGCACCGATCTGCATTGTCATAGCACCAAAACCTGTGATATCAAGTTCTACTGTAGTTCCGATTGCGATAGCAGGGTCAATCGCTATACTGATTTCAAATCCATCCGCCGCTGTGATATTGACCGTATTTCCTTCTGCTTTTATCGTATTTCCTGCAGGGAACTCAGTTCCGGCATTGACTGCAGCATTTGTCAGAATATTACCATCTATATCAAATGTTGCTAATGCTGTGACTGTAACATTATATTTTCCAGCAGGTGTTTCATCAGAGTAATATTTTACGCTTACGTTTGTGTTATCACTATAACCTTTTAAATCAAAGCTTCCATCCAGAAGATTCTGTCCATTATACTCTGTATCCTTGGCAAGCCGTTCTATTTCCTGTTTCAGCTGGGTAATCTCACTTTGAATCGCACTCCTGTCTGCTGAAGTACAGGTTCCATTTGAAGACTGAACTGCCAGTTCTTTCATTCTTTGTATCATGGAATGGACTTCACTTAAAGCACCTTCTGCCGTTTCAATCACTGATATCCCATTACTTGCGATAGACGCCGCATTGGATAGACCCTTAATCTGAAGATTCATTCTTTTAGAGATAGCAAGACCTGCCGCATTATCTTTAGCATGATTGATCTTAAAGCCGGAAGACAGTTTTTCGAGTGAGTCACTCAATTTATTATCACTATTTGTTAATGCATTGTTGGCTATGATCGCAGACATATTAAAATTAATCTTCATTCGTACACCTTCCTTTTCATTGCTATAAATTGTATCGGCATTATACTTCGTTTTGAATAGAGCGTATCAGGGATTTTGCTACAAAATATAACTGCTGCGAAGAAACCTCTTCCGTTTGTCTTTCATCATTTTCAATTTTAATTTCTGGTGTATCATGAAAAATCAACTGAATTTGCTCCTTATTTAAACTTATGTTTTCTTCTTTTAGATTCTTTTCAAATGTATCCAGCACAGATTGAAGCTGATGGGAAAAAGCAGGATCATCATAAATGATATATCCGCTTACCTGTTGATCATTCATGTCAAATCGTGCTGAAATCTTTCCATACTGCTCAGTATCCATATTAATTGCAACACTTCCTGCTTCAGACTCATTGTGAATCATGGTGAGTCTGATGGATGTCACTTCCTCCCCAATCATAATGGGGATTTCGTATACTTCCTGTTTTGCAAGTGTTGTACCCAATTCGATCTGTCGAAATGTAAGTGCCATGGAACGAATATCCAGCGAAGCGTTCCCTGCATCAATCTCTTCATTGACCATTTCTTTTGCATACTGCTGCAAATTTTCGTATGCACTGGCCATATTCATATTATCCGTCAGACTATCCTGTATTTCACGAAACAAGTTTTCTAAAGTGTTCGTTACCTCATTTTCACTACTTTGATCAGAATCTGATTGTCTGTTTCTTTGCTGCTCTTTTTCTTTATCAAGCAGATTTTTATATTGGTTTCCCATATGACGCATCATTTCTTCCATTGCAATCAGATTACCTGCTGTCACTGGTATTTTATTGCTATTTAGCATTGTAACAAGTTCTGACTCAGCAACTACTGCCCTTCTGATCTGCTCATTTTCAAATTGATAAGATGATGTATCGTTCTGCTGTCCGGAAGAATCAGGGTCAGTAAATGTTTCACTCCACATTTCCATACTATCAGTGTCTTGTGGAGGACCTGACGGAAACATTCCATTTTCAATTTTTGAACGTATTTCCGATGCAATATTCTTCTGATATTGAACTTTGGATCTTTCTCCTAACTGTTCTGTAATGGAACTGGACTCTGTAATTCTTCGAAGGTAGATCGGTGCAGAATCACTTACTGTCATGTCAATTCCTTTTTGTTTATCTGTTCTCATGGCAGACAGTAAGTTCTTAAAATTCACTTCTGCCCCCTGAGATAGTAGCTGGCCTATGAATGCCCCGTCACTTTTTTCAATCTGCCTCATGATTCTGTAAATTCCAATATAAGAATCTTTTTCTTCCTGGGTAATCTCATTATTTTGTTCCATTCGGTATAAAAATCTTGCATAATTTTCAGCTTCACTGCCGGCAGATGATTCCACATGATTCAGATAATCTGTCATCTCACTTATTTTCATGTCCAAAGGATGATAGCCCTCTTTTATCATCTTAAGTACTGATGATGGACTCATCTTCTCTATCATCGTGCTGATTTCCTGATCAGCAACTTTTATTTTTTCAATATTTTCCTGGGTCACTTCCATCTGGCTATAAGCTAAAATTCTGACTGCTCTTTGATTCTTCTGAGTTACTTCCATCCCAATTTCAGTTAAAAGATCAGGAATATTACGAAATGCTGTTCTTATCGAATCTCCCAAATCCTGTCTTGGTGAGGTCATCACTTTTTCATAGCTTGTACTTGCTTCCTGATAACTTCTCTGTAAAGATAGACCTTCCTGATATAATACACCCATTGAGAAATTTGGATTTTTTACAGAAGTCCCAATCAGGGCAGCAGGAAGATTCTTAAGATCCGTCACAGCAGACATCGTCATTTTATATTCTCTATAACCATGAACGGCCGATTCTTTTTCAACATCTGACATAACGACCTGTGCAAGTTGCTCTTCTTCGCTTTTTAATTCTTCTACAAGCCTTCCCAGTTCAATTGTATCAATTGATATTCCTTTTCTCAGCAATCTTATATTCACTTCTAATGACATCTTAAGTCTGATTTCTTCTATTTGTCTCTTCGCTGTAATTGCTTTCTTATCATGAGTTGATAATTCAGTTTCCAGACCTGATTCCGGTACTTTCTCTTTTGCGCTATCTTGCATTTCCTGGTTTTGCTGATCATTTTCATTGATTCTTTGAAGCTCAGACTCTGAATTTAAATTCTTCTCTTTTAGAAAAAATATTTTTTTTATAGAAAGATTATCATATTTCTCAGATGCGACCGTTATGTCATCATCTGTGAAATTACTTGCCTGTTCTAGCGTTTGTACTGCTTTTTCATATATATTACAAGTATTATAAAAAATAGCCTCTGTCCCTTTTTTTCCACTGCTAATGGACGAAATTATACTGTCCATTCTTATTTCATCGCTCATGTAATCCTCTAAATGATTCAGCTTATGAAGTCTTTCAAGATTTTCTTCATTTAATGCAATTCCATTTTGAATGAGCCATTTTGCTTCTGCATCTGTTTCGTTGGTATTATCTAATTCTGTATTATTAATAATACTCGTAATCTGTGTCTGAATCTTCTCAAAATTAATGGGTGCACTATGATTACCTGTGGCGATGTTAGAATTCTGCTTTGAACTTTGAACTGATTGTAGTGTTTTTAATCCATTACTATGAGCAGCATAATATAAATTAGAAATCGTTGGTTCTAATTTATTTTCCAGAATATATTTTTTTGAATTCTCACTCAGACTGCCAATTTCCGACTGCATCTGATAAGATTTTACGAATTCCTTTATTGTCTCTTTATTAACAGGAAGATCCTGTTCCTGCATTTTTTTTTCTAGTTTGTATGCATATACTTCACTACCTGTCAGTTCTTTTAGTGCCTCTTGATCGATCGTATCAGTATAGCCAGTAACAGCGATCCCCGCTTTCAGTAATTCAGCCTTGATCTGATCTGTTACAGTAACAAGCTCTTCAATATTTGTATCTGAAATTGAATATCCATTTTCTTCAAGCTTTGCATAATCTTCTGATGTCATACAAGATGACATCACCGTTCTGTAATCTCTCTGAAGTGCTACATTAGAATTTTCTGCCTGACTACTGATACTCTCAATTGTTTTTTCTGTCTGATTCAATGAATCTGCGGATTGCTGATTCGTTCCAACATCAAGTCTGATGTAAGCATGATCTGATACCGTGTTGCTTTCTTTATGATTTTCTGAATGCAAAGGTATTTTCCACTCACTTTTCTGCAGTTGAAGTTCCGTTTCTACTCTCATAATCATTTCTCCATACGGTGACTTGTTCCTTAGTTTGTATTTCGGCTATTTTTACGTTCTTCTTAACCAATTGCCGAAATAGAAAATTCCCTCTTCTAGGATAAGTATGCTTATAAATAAGAATACTTGTCTAAAAAGAGGGATTTGATTTAAAATGTATGATTTACGTTATTGTTGTTGAAATAAGAAAACGGCTGCTCCATATGAGGGAAGTGCAAAAGGAATTGAATATTCTCTGTGATCCCATCTAATATGCTCTGCAGTAATTTCCTTTGGCTGTTTTTTCCCTGACCCACCATATTTTTTATCATCACTGTTTAAGATCAATTTGTATTTCCCTTTTGTTGGGACACCGATTCTGTAGTCTGGTCTTTCAATTGGTGTAAAATTAAATACAAAGAGCAGAGAATTCTTTCCAGAATCATCTTTTCTAAAAAAACTATATGTACTTTTATCTCTGTCATCAACATTGATCCACTCAAATCCTTTCCAGCTGTTATCATGCTGATAAAGGCAGGGATACTGGTTATAAAGTGTTAGTAGTTCCTGAACATACTTCTTCATTCCACTATGCAATGGATTTTCAAGTAATTCCCATTCTAACTGTGTCTCCTCATTCCATTCAGAAAGCTGAGCAAATTCCTGTCCCATAAAAAGCAATTTTTTGCCGCAATGACCAATCATGAACGTATAGCCGACCCTGAGGTTGTCAAATTTGTCATGCCCAAGACCCGGCATTTTATTTAACATGGAACATTTTAAATGTACGACCTCGTCATGCGAAAGCGGAAGAATGTAGTTTTCACTTTCATTATAGCTCATGGAAAAAGTCATAGCATGATGATTATTTTTTCTAAAATAAGGGTCCAGCTTCATATACTCACAAAAATCATGCATCCAGCCCATATTCCATTTAAAACTAAAGCCCAACCCATCTTCTTCAGGCTTCTTGGTAACACCTGGCCATGCTGTGGATTCTTCTGCAATGGTAACTACACCAGGAAACATTCCAATAATGACTGAATTCAAATGTTTAAAAAATTCTATTGCATCTAAATTTCTATTTCCACCATATTTATTAGGAACCCAGTTTCCATGCTCTTTTCCATAATCAAGATACAGCATGGATGCGACCGCATCTACACGTAGTCCATCAATATGAAATTCTTTGACCCAGTATATCGCATTTGCTATTAAGTAATTACGGACTTCATTTCTTCCATAATGGAATATTTTTGTTCCCCAGTCCGGATGTTCTCCAAGCCTTGGATCTGGGTGTTCGAACAGCGCTGTTCCATCAAATTCTGCAAGCCCATGCGCATCTTTTGGGAAATGTGCAGGTACCCAGTCAAGTATGATTCCAATTCCATTCAGGTGTAGCTGATCGATCAGATATCTGAAATCATCAGGACTTCCATATCTGGAAGTTGGTGCATAATATCCCGTGACCTGATATCCCCAAGAGCCTTCAAACGGATATTCTGCAATGCCCATCAGTTCAAGATGTGTAAATTTCATTTCCTTGAGATAAGGGATCACACTGTCAGCAAATTCTCTATAGGAGTATAAATTATTTTCCTCCCTGTAAGGGTGCTTTTTCCATGAACCAATACTACACTCATAAATAGCCATTGGGCTGCTTTGTGCGTCTTTGATCTCACGTTCCTGAATCCATTTGCTGTCTTTCCATATATATTGTCCTGAATTAAAAATTTTAGAAGCAGTACCGGGTCTGATTTCAGCATATGAAGCAAAGGGATCTGCTTTAAACAATTTTTTACTTTCCCTTGTAATAATCAGATATTTATATAACTGCCCTTCTCTCGCATCTGGAACAAAACAGGTGAAAATTCCAATTTCTCCATTTCTCATCATAGGAGATGCTGTTTCATTCCATTGATTAAATTCCCCTATGACAAATACTTCTTTTGCATGAGGTGCCCATACAGCAAAGAAGACGCCAGTTTTGCCGTCTTCTATTGAAAAATGTGCACCAAGTTTATTATAAATCTCATAATGTGTTCCCTGACCAAATAAATATTGATCAAGTTCTGTCACTGTTATTTTTTCCAGCCTGTTCGTTTTTGGAGTGATTGCCATAAATGCTCTCCTTAGTAGCTGATAAAATCTTTTTCTCTTAATATGATCATGTCTTCTTCATCATATCTTTTTCCGAATAGAACATCAATAAAATGAGACAGATTTTTTTTGTTAGCATGATGAATCGCTTCATCAATAAGATCCCTGACATCTGCAGTATTTACGACATAATCACAAGTCTGCATTTCGGCAATTCGGGTATAAAGTGCAAGGACACCCAAATCATCGATTGTATACTCCTGCTCAAGTGCATATTCTTTTGCGTATGCGACCAGTGCATCGTTATTCAATTGAGGAACACAAATTCTTGCATTGAACTGTTTCGTGATAGAATCATTCTTGCAGATCAATTCTTCAACCTGTTTTGGTGTATCTTCAAGGACGACTATGATACCATTCTTTTTCTCATCAAGCGTCTTAAGAATTTTAGATAATGTCTCTGCTGTTAGGTCATTTGCACGTTCAATGATCAGTGCGCCGTTGTGTAATTTTGAGAATGTTGCAGGAATGTTCTTTTTATTTAATATATCTCCTGTTATTCTTGCAACTTTTCCTGAAAAATTACTGTCATTCATTTGAATTTCTTTGATCAGATTTTTTGCCAGATCAATTGTACCACTTCCTTCTTCTCCTGAAATGATAATATTACCAGTAGCCGGAGAAAGACTAATTGCATCCAGTGCCTCCAGAAGTTGTTTTTTTGCTTTTCTGGAATGAAGCAATGGACCAAACATTTCTTCTTCTTCCTGTGACAGAATACGTTCCCCTTTGGTATTCGATACTTCTGATTCTTCTGGCTCTATGATCTCTTCAAGTTCTTCTACTTCATCTTTGTCCTCAGAAATCATGGTTTCAGCATCTGCAGCATTTATCATTTGTTCTTTATCAGAAGATGGCTCCATCTCATCCGATTTTGTCAGAGCTTCCTCAATAATTTCATCCGAAATAACAGGCATTTCAATTGTCTGTAAAAGTTCCTCTTCTTCAATTAGTTTTTGCGCAACTGTCTCTTTTAAGATCCGGTTCTCTTCTTCTAATCTGGAAGCCTGTTCAAGCTTTGCGAGCAGATCAGTTTTTGTTGCTTCATCAAATTCAGAAAATAACTGACCCGTCTGTTGTGTTACTCTTTTCCTGATGTCTTCAAGTCTTTTTTCCTGATTTATTTTCTTTGCATGTTCCCATTCTGCCATGATATCAACAATATTCATTTGCCCTGTTATTTGTTTTTCAATCTGTTCAGATTCAGGAACTACAAGGCTAAGCTGACCATCATACTCCTGCGCAAGGTATTTTTCAAATTCTGCTTCTGACATAAAGCTGAACTGGAGCTTTTGCTGTTCGGTTAATGAAAGTGCATTGATTTCTGATTCTTCCAAACTGGAAGTCATCTCTTTACTAAGTTCTATGCTGTTCTCTTCAGTATTACTCTCTTCAGTATTACTCTCTTCATTACTGACTTGTTCTGTAGTATTTTCCTCTTTCAAATCCGATTCTGATGAATGCAATTCTGTAATAACTTCCTCTGATGTAACTTCATCAGTTGTATCTTCCTCATCAATATTCTCATCCATTGGAAACTCTTCAGCATCTATTTCACCAGTATGTCCTTCTTCAAAAAAGACTTCCTGTGCTTCCTGTTGGAATGATTTATTATCAAAAGGAATGACATTGTCTGGCTGTAATTCTTCATGATCATGAAGCAGTTCTTTCATGCTGTCTGCGAGTTCTTTTTGAAGATTGATCGTATTGTATTTACTGACATCCATTGTTTTGACTTGGATGTCCATATCATCTATTTCTAAATGTTTGTCCTGATCATCTTCTAAAAACAGATCCTCTTTGCTCTGCATGTTTTTTTGCGCTGTAGATTGCTGTTTATCACCCGTGATCAGATTATAGCGTTCCTGCTGGATCGGATTCAAAGGGTCATGAAGCATTTTAAGTTCCATTGCTTTCAAAACATATTTACCTTCTCCGAACCATAAGATCAGCTCATCACATTCTTCTACACATTTTGTACCGAGCCCAATTCTGTGATATAAGTATGCCAGTTCATATGCCCATTTTTCGCGATAATCTCTTTTTTTGAATTCTTCCAGAACAGCGATTCTGTCTTCAAGTCTTACATCCTGCGCTTCATATAATTTATACTGCAGAATATATCTTCCAGTATCCTTTGGTGCGATCTTAACAAAATCCTTTAGATATTCTACTGCCTGTACAAATTCTTCCATTTTTATGGATAGCTCACAAAGAGAATATAAAATCGTTCTTCCGCCTGGATGTCTTTCATGGGCAAGCAGAAGAACTGCTTTACTATCCTCATATCGTCTGTTTATTTTATAGATATCGCTGACGATTGTCAGCATCATGACACTTTTGACCCTGTTCCAGTCTATTGTGTCCGCAATTTTCATTGCTTCAGCATACTGCTTTGAAGCAACCAGTTTTTTTATTTCTTCTGCACGAACTTTATATTCATACTTATCCAAGAGACCACCTCATAAATATAATCTTTTTTATGAAAAAACTGCACAAAAACCCACTATTTAACTAATTTTAAGTGTAGCATACCATATACATTATGTCAAAAAGAAATAGACACAATATATAGAATTCATATGATCATGCTTCTTCACTATTTAGAATCTATCCTTTATAAAGAATATTTGAAAGTTGAGCAAATTGCTCTAATGTCAATGTTTCACCCCTGACGGTGGCAGATAAGTTCATTTCCTCCAGAGCACTTACTATGTCTTTTTTTTCTAACTGTAATCCGGAAGCGTTTTGAAGACCATTCACAAGCGTTTTTCTTCTTTGGTTAAAAGATGCTCTGATCAACGAAAACATAAATGCATCATCCTTAACTTGAACTGGTTTTTCCTCATGACGGATCAGCTTTATAACAGCAGAACCCACTTTTGGCTGTGGCATAAAACAAGTTGGAGGAACGATCATTGCAATAAAAGGTCTGGCATAAAACTGAACTGCCAAAGAAAGTGCTCCGTAATCTTTTGTACCGGGCCCTACCTGCATTCTCTCCGCAACTTCTTTTTGAACCATGATCGTTATGCTTTCGACTGGTACTCTGCTTTCAAAAATACCCATAATAATTGGAGTGGTAATATAATAAGGAAGATTTGCTACAATCTTTACCGGTTTTCCACCATTTTTTTCTTCAGCAAGCTTTTTTAAATCAACTTTTAGTATATCTTCATTAATAATTGTTACGTTATCATATTCTGCTAATGTATCCTGTAAGATTGGAATCAGGGCTCTATCGATCTCAACAGCATAGACTTCCTTTGCTGCCTCAGCCAGATACTGAGTCATGCTTCCTATTCCTGGACCAATTTCAATCACAAAATCATCTTTTGTGATGTCAGCGGTATCAACAATGTTATTTAAAATATTACTGTCGATCAAAAAATTCTGACCATATTTTTTTTGAAATACAAAATGATATTTTCTTAATACCTCAATTGTATTTGTCGGATTACCCAGTTTTGGCATATTATTTCCTTCCTATTTTATAAAACCGAAGTGTGTTCTCATATATAATACTCATTGCTTCTTCATAGTCCATTTTTTTAATCAATGCAAGTTCTTTCCCTATTTCAGGCAGATATAAAGAAGAATTTCTTTTTCCTCTATATGGAACAGGTGCAAGATAAGGACAATCTGTTTCTAACAAAATATTTTCGATGGGAATATACTCGACTGCTTCTTTTAATTTTTTTGCATTGGAAAAAGAAATGACACCACCAATGCCAAAAGAAAATCCCATTTCAAGATACTCCCTTGCAGTCTCTTTAGAATAAGAATAGCAGTGGATCACGCCATTTAAATGACTGTTTTTATGAAATAACTGCAGCATGGTCAAAGTATCTTTGGAAGCTTCTCTTGAATGAATGATTACAGGGAGATTCGCTTCTTTACTGAATTCAAGCTGGGCTGAAAAGATTTCTTTTTGTATAGAAGGTTCTACTTCCTTCCAATAATAGTCCAGACCGATTTCTCCAATTGCAACAATCTTTGGATTCTGATATTGCTCTTTTAGCCAGTCAAGATCGTTCTTTGAAACATGGTCTGCTGCTTCAGGATGTATTCCTGCTGCTCCATATATAAAATCATATTGTTCACATAATTCTATTGTTCTCTTTGTAGATGCTATATCCGCACCTACATTTACTACATGTGTTATCCCCTTATTTTGTAAGGATGATAACAGTTCTTCTCTATCTTCGTTAAATGCATCATCATCATAATGTGCATGACTGTCAAAAAAATTCATTATATGACCTTTCTGCTATAATTGATAATATTTTTTACTCGAGACATCATAAAGTAAATTATACTTGAAAAATAGCGAGTTACAAGCTTTTTATTACACTAAATTATAAAAAAGCCTTGCAAACTACTAATTGATATATTATAATTACCCTTGCGTTATAAATTAATTTGCGTTTTTAGCTCAGTTGGTAGAGCACCTGACTCTTAATCAGGGTGTCCAGGGTTCGAGCCCCTGAAAGCGCACTAAGCACTAGTTTTGAGGACATATGAGCCTTGGGGTTGGTGCTTTTTTTGTGCAGTTCATCAAATAAAAAAGGAACCATCTTTCTGCTGTGTAAAATCAGAAATTTAGTTCCTTTCATTTTTATATCATACCTCAATAATATGTTCTAACGAACATAATCTTCTTTATCTGTCTTCCATTTCTTTTAAATGCTCCATAACATCAATTAAAGAATCATATTGTTTATATAGGATAGCTGTAATCTCTTCATTTGGCTGTATCATATCCGGTACCATGATTGGATACATTCCTGCTGCTTTTGCAGACCTGATACCATTAGGGGAGTCTTCAATCGCAAAACATCCATATGGATCTACGCCAAGATTACTGCAAGCTTTTAAATAGATATCTGGTTCAGGTTTACTGTGTTCAACCATATCCCCGCCGATAATGACTTGAAAATAATCAGTAATTTTTGCACGCTCCAGATTTTTATGAATACTTTCTGTTGAAGATGAAGAAGCCAGTCCAATTTTATAGCTGCTTTCTGAAAGATAGCTTAATATTTCGTAAACACCTTTTTTTACAGGCAGACCTTCTGTATCAACTTTTTTATGGAACATTTCTGCAGCGCGTTTTCTAAAACCTGAATAATCAAACTCATCACCAAAATGATTATGGAAAAAAATACCGATATCCGTGTGGTTAAGTCCAGTACATTTACCTATGGCTATTTCCATCTGATCCGAGTCAATTCCATCAAGAATCGAAATTTCTCTCCATATTTGTGAAATGATTCTTTCTGAATCAAATAATACACCATCCATATCAAACACAACTGCTCTACTCATCATTTTTCTCCATCCTTTTTTACAGCATTATTGTAACGGTAAGGATGAATACTGTCTAGTCAAATCGTAGATTTACCAAATTTTTAATACTTTATTTATAAAAATATCTTTATCGGTACTCCAATCAATTTCATAAGTTTATATCTATAATTTAAATGTTCTTACTACCTCACTCAGGTCTCCAGCAATTTTTTGCTGATCTTTAGACATATCAGAGACTTCATCAACGACTCCAGAAACTTCATGTATGGATTCCATCGTTTTGCTGCTGTTATCTGCTGTGCTCTGTGCAGATTCAGCAATATTCTGTATTGCTGATCCAACTTCTCCCATAATTCTCTCTATGTCTTCTGACATGACAGCTAATTTATTAGAAAAAATCTCGATTGATTCTGCATCCAGTCCATACTGACGTGCTGTATCAACAAACGCTCCGTAATCAGGAGTCACTGTTTGAGTTAAAAACGAAAGTAATGATTTGGAATCATCCGTTAATCTGTCAAAAGCTCCCTGTACATCTATAATAGTCTTCTGAATCTGATCTACTGCCTTAGATGTTTCTCCTGCAAGCTTTCCAATCTCACCTGCTACAACTGCAAACCCTTTACCCTGCTCTCCTGCTCTTGCAGCCTCTATGGAAGCATTTAAAGAAAGTAGATTGATCTGTTCCGCAATATTAGAAATGACATTCGCCATTGTCCCAATCGATTCAACAACTTTGGCATTTTCAATGCTCTTACTTAAATTAATTTCAAACTCTCCTGATAAATTATTTGCATTATCGAATGCTTGCTTACTTTTCAGTTCAATTGCTTTTGCCCTGGCTCTGATTTCATCTGCCAGCTGACGACTCTTGTCGGTCTCACCTGACAACACATTAACAGACGAATTAACCTCCTCGACTGATGCATTTACTTCTTCCGAAGCTGCACTGGATGACATCATAGCTTCATTCACTTTAGACATATAGTCTTCAATCTGGGCAAATTGATCAAGCAGTGCTGTGGATGATGCACTTAATTTATCACTTGAACTTTCTATACTTTCTGACTGAGATGCAATATTTGTAATGACTTCTTTGTTTTTTCGATACATTTCATTCAAAGATGATCCCATATAAGCCAGCTCATCTTTTCCACGGATATTTAGAGATTCAACTGTAAAATCACCTTCCGACAGAGATCCTGCAAATTTTGATACTTTTTTCAGGTTACCTGCAATCCAATTTACAACAAATAGCACTACGACAATCACAAGAACAATTGCTAACATACAGATAACAAGCAATTTAATGGTAAGATCAACAACTGGCTGCGCAAGTTCTGACTGTGGCATTCTGACCATTAACTTCCATCCAACACCAGGAATTGTATCGTAGTATAAATTGTACATTTCATTATGTTCAGAAAAGGTTGTCAACCCATTTTCCGAGCTCATGATCATATTTGCTGCATTAGAAAGTGAAATATTTTCTTCCTGCGTCATATTCAAAGATTGTTCAATTTTCTCAGCTTCTCTGGTTCCTATATATGCGCCTGATGCTGTAGTCAGGATCGCTGATCCATTTTCTCCGATTTGAATAGACGCAATTAAATTCTGGATGGTCGTAAGTTCCATATCGACCGTAATGACTCCAAGTACTTCACCATCTGGACTGGTAATAGGCATTGTACATGATGTCATTGTTTTCCCCATCGTTTCATCATAATAAGGATCTGTAAATATATAATTATCATTACTGCTGATTCCGTTCAAATAATATTCCTGGTTAAAATAGTCATATTCTGCATTAGAATAGTCATAGGTCAATATCAATTCTGATCCATCCTTATATACATAAGGACCTAAATATTCCTGTTTTGCGTCAAATGCAAAGGGTTCGAACCAGATACCACAGCCAAGCACATTTGGGTTGTCTGCTGTTAGTTCTCTTAAAACCTCTTCATAAGATGTGAGTGATACATTCTGATAAGTACTTCCAACCATTTTTGAAAGATCGCGGGATGTTCTGCCTACTGTATTCAGTTGCTCATTGATTCCATTCATCTGTGCTATTAGTTCTGTATTCATTCGTTCACTGATCTGCTGGTTGATAATATTTCTGCTTGTTGAAACACTGATCAGCGTCAGAACTGCCATTGATAGAATGATGACTGGCAATATCACACCCAGCATTTTTGTACTGATTTTTTTATTATATTTCATACTGACGACCCCTTTACATAATCTGCTATTTTGTAAATTTAATTTTACCACTTTTATATTAATACAACAATAGAATATTTTGACAATTGTATTAATATGCTGAATATAAGCCTTGTAAATCATTAATATTTGCTAATTTTGTGATTTCTATTTGAATCATATCTTTTTCTGTTTTTATGTTTCTATATGAATATTCCTATCTCGATATTTTATATTGGATTTATAATAGACTAATTTTAGTTTGACATTACATTTTATTTATTGTATCATTTATTTGTTTCAATTCTATTTTTCGAAGCGTGGCTCAGTTTGGTAGAGCGCTGCGTTCGGGACGCAGAGGTCGTGGGTTCAAATCCCGTCGCTTCGATTAAAAAGTACCGTGTTTACGGTACTTTTTTTATTTTTAGCTGTGTGCACGATGTAGATTTTAGTACATTCATTTCAAGTTATTAGTCAGTCAGTGCATTCACTAAATGAGTGACATTTATATGTTTTTATAGTAAAATTACAATAACTATTCATTTCAATTAATTTTGTAAGTAGTAATTTATTGACATTAAATTTTTATCTAACTTCATTACATGAATACTTTTGAAAGGTTGGTAGTGTTATGGCAGATTTGAGAATTGTAATTGTCGATGATTCTCCCTTTTCTATTGCAGTAATCCGAGGTGTTTTAGAGGATGCCGGCTTTGAAGTCGTAGGAGAAGCAAGTTCGCTTGAAGAAGTGAAAGAAGTAGTACAGAGAACGAAACCTAATCTTGTTACAATGGATATGACGCTTCCTGGTACTGATGGTCTTGAATGTACAAGAGCGATCCATTCAATTGATAATACAATTAAGGTAATTATAATCAGTTCTATGATGGATGACGAAATTGTACAGGAAGCTAAGAAAAATAAAGCCTCTGGATATATTCAAAAGCCAGTAGATTCTGATGAATTGCTGACTTTAGTCCATCGAATCATGGATCACGAAGAACTTTTTTTATCGCTTGATTCTGAATTTTCGGATGCATTTAAAGAGGCATTACTTGACGGTATCAACAAAATGACAAAATCACTTCTTTATTTTAAAGAAGAATCTTTTCATCATGAAGAACATTCCAGTGCAGGTCTTACAATTATAATGGGGATAATTGGAGGCTTTTCAGGAAGAATGCTTTTGGATATGAAGATGGAAACAGCAGGGCGCATCGCTTCAGCAGTACTAAAAAGAATTCCTTCAGGAAACGAGGAAATTTTAGCTGTTATTGGTGAACTGGCAAATATTATTTCCGGTAATTCCTGCTCAATTTTAAATAGAAAAAATAAGGCATATGGACTGCGTGTTGCACCTCCAACTATTATGCATGGTGAACAGGTCCACATATCTGCGCCATCTTACAAAACATTTTCTGCATTAGCCGAAACTGATTTTGGTGATATTATGATTAATGTCGGATTTCAAAGGGGTGATGATCATTGGATGTAAAGTATATTAATCCATTTATAGAATCTTTCACAACTGTCATGCCTCAGCTCGGTTTTGTTACTATTCAAAAAGGCACAGTCAGTGTCAAAGGAAAGCAGCTGGTCGACACTGGTGTATTTATTGTGATCGGTATTGTTGGTGAAGTGAAAGGTAACGTTGTTTATTTCATAACGTTGGAACACGCAAAGAAAATTGCCTCTACCATGATGATGGGAATGCCAGTTGAAGAATTTGATGATATGGCTCAAAGCGCAGTTTCTGAACTTGCAAATATGCTGACTGCTACAGCTGCCACAATTTTTTCAAATGTTGGGATTACCGTTGATATTTCAACTCCAACCATGCTATATGGCAATGATGTTTCAGTAAAAATGAATGCAACGAGAGTAATCTGTGTTGAAATGACTGCTGATCATCATCCTTTCCATATTAATATTTCACTTGAATAATCAATATATTTCTAAGTATCTCCATACTACTTTTGATTAAGTTAAAAACACAAAAGCCGTTGTGAAAACAACGGCTTTTAAAAAGGGGAGTAATGAAAAAGATTATTATCAAAATCTCTTTTGATAATAATAGGATAACAGTAAAATGTGTTGAAAAGTTGGATAATATTTGAAGCTTCTGTGAATAACTGATTAATAATTAAGATATTATTAGTATTTCTTAATAATGTCTATTCCTTCACTTTTTATATTGAATGCTTTTTCTCTATATAGTATATTGAATAGAGAACTGAGGTGTACCCATGACAAAACAAACAAAAAAAAATCTATTGATGCAGGGAAGTATCCTGGCAATGGCCGGAATCATAACAAGGCTGATCGGATTAATATATAGAATTCCAATGGCGAATATGTTGGGTGAAGAGGGTAATGGTATTTATTCTGTAGCCTTTGGCATTTACAACATTACACTTACTCTTTCATCATACAGTCTACCTCTTGCTGTATCAAAGCTCGTATCACAGCGCTGCTCAAATAGAGAATATAGAAACGCATTCCATATTTTTAGGAATGCTTTACTTTTTGCTCTGATATCAGGAACCATTGCCTGCTGTCTGATTTATTTTGGTTCTGATTTTCTTGAAGGACTTTATGCAAGAGATGGTCTTGCAGAACCACTTAAGATTGTTGCACCCACAACTTTTGTGATGGCACTTCTTGGTGTATTTCGTGGTCTTTACCAGGGGAAAAATACTATGATCCCGACAGCACTGTCACAAGTATTCGAGCAGATCATTAATGCAGTTGTCAGTGTAGTTGCAATATATATTTTTATGAAAGTTTATGCTTCTTCTCCGAATGTTTCTGCTTATGGTGCAGCCGGAGGAATTTGTGGTACTTTTGCAGGTGCTTTTACAGCATTGGTCTTCTTGCTGATCATTTTTATTATTTACCGGCCAACGCTGATGAAACAGATCAGTCGGGACCGTACTCCTATTGATGAATCGAATGGCGAAATTTATAAAGCTTTATTTTTGACTGTCCTTCCAATTATATTCAGTCAGACTGTTTATCAGCTTGGATATACTTTAGATGATTTAATATTTGGCAATATCATGATCAATAAAGGAATCGAAAGCTCCGTGATCAGCTCCTTACAGGGCGCTTTTAATTCACAGTATAATCTGCTGATCAATGTGCCTGTAGCTGTTGCTTCTGCTATGGCAGCTTCAACGATACCAAGTATTGCTGCATCCAGAAAGCGTAGTATAAGTGATATTCATGATAAGATAAGTGGTGTCATTAAATTTAATATGTGCATAGCATTTCCTTCTGCTGTGGGCCTTTCTGTTCTTGCAAGACCTATTATCATGTTATTATTTCCAAGTCTTACTGTCTATCAGGACACTGTTGTGACTTTGATGACTTTTGGAACATCCGCAATCATTTTTTATTCTTTGTCAACCATTACTACTTCTATCCTACAGGGAACAGATCATATGCGGCTACCAATTTATCATGCTGCTTTTTCTCTGGTAATCCACATAATAATTGTAGTACTTCTTTTACTTTTTACCGATCTTGGTATTTATGCATTATTGATTGGTAATATTACATTTCCACTTATTATTTCAGGTCTGAACTGGTACAGTGTATCTAAGTATCTTCAATATCGGCAGGAAATACTGAAGACATTTATCATACCGTTTTTTGCTTCTTTATTAATGGGTATCGTCGTATTTCTGATTTATTCTGGCTTAGATATTCTGATTGGCGTAAATCTGATCAGTACTTTATGCTCTATTCTAATTGGTGGTATCGTTTATTTTATTTTACTTGCAGTTCTAAAATGCTTCTCTACAGAAGAATTGAAAGAAATGCCTATGGGTAATAAGCTGTCAAAATTGCTGAAACCATTTTTAAAATAATCGATTCCTGTTTCTTAAAGAACAAGGGGGATTCTATGAGAAAAAATATTTTATTCGCTGTACTCTTATCTGCAACATTGTTAATAGGTGGATGTTCAAATGTTTCTGCTCCACAACCTGCTATCGAAGATGATACAAAGGAAACATTAAAAACAATGCAGGAACAAATCAATACTATGCAGGGAAGTCTTGAAAGTTATATGACTTCGCCAGTCGAGACCAAGTATGAATTAATATCTGAAGATTCTTTGAATTTAGTTTACACCGAAACACCTTCCTCAATTATTCTTCAGATTTCTTCAAATGATGGTCAGTATTATAGGGAAATCTCTCCACTTTTTGTGTTTTACGATTCAGAGGGTAATATTCTATCTTATTCGAATGCTTATTTTTCAAATATTTATCCAGGTATTACTTATGCAACGAATATTCTCTATCAGGTTTCAAATGAAGAAGTAACTTATGATCATTATGAAGTTCAATATAGAGGGATTAAGGCAACTGAGAAGGATATTGAAAAGGATCTGAAAGATCAGATCAGTGTATCATCGAATATTAGTCCAAATGGAAGTGTTATTGCAAAATTCACGAATCAATCAGATCAGACCATAGATTATGTTTCCTCTTATGTATTATTTTATCAGGAAGGACAATTAATTGGCTGCTCAGAATCAGGTGCTTATGATCTGATTCCTGGAAGTTTTGGTATCGCAGAATTTGGAAGTCCTTATGATATCTATTATAGTGAGATTCCTTTTGATGACTATGAACTTGTTGTAACAAGTGCATCCCAATACAATAACCCACCACAATCAGAAATGTATCGATAATGATATCATATTCAAAAAAGCGAAACAGAATAATCTGTCTCGCTTTTTTATTACATCAATAGCAATACTATATTGAACCTTGAAAGTCGTTCTTATACGATCTTCTTAAATAATTCTTTTGCAGCTGGGTATATCTGTCTGAACTTCTGATATTGTGCTTCATATTTTGCTACAAGTTCCGGATCTGGTTTTACAGTATTTACAACTTTAACAAGCTTTTCTGCAGCTTCTTCTACAGATGCATATTCACCGCATGCAACAGCTGCAAGCATCGCACCGCCATAACCAGGACCTTCTTCGCTTTCAATCAGATCAAGCTCAATGTTTAAGATATTTGCAAACATTTTTCTCCATAACGGACTCTTTGCTCCACCACCGCAAAGTTTGGAACGTGTAATCTCTATTCCAAGACTCTTAACAACTTCAAGCGAATCTCTGATTGCAAATGCAACACCTTCTAAAACTGCCTGGGTCATATCTGTTCTTGAAGTATCCATTGTCATTCCAATAAATGTTCCTCTTGCATAAGGATCATTTAGCGGAGATCTCTCTCCCATAAGATATGGAAGGAAATAGACGTGATTTTCTCCAAGTTTTGTAATTTCTTTTTCTTCTTTTGCATATTCCTTGGTTCCAAGAATTTCTTCCATCCACCACTTACTGCAAGATCCCGCACTCAGCATACATCCCATTAAATGAAAATTACCATCTGCATGTGCAAAGGAATGTAATGCATTGTTCTGATCAACATTAAAAGATTCATTAGAAATGAAAACTGTTCCTGAAGTACCAATAGAAATATTACATACATTATTTCCTACAGTTCCAGTTCCAACTGCTGCTGCTGCATTATCTCCTGCACCTGCTGCAATTTTTACTGATTCAGATAAACCAAGCTTAGATGCCAATTCAGGTTTTAAAGTTCCAACAACTTCATAACTTTCATAGATCTTAGCAAGCTGATCTTCTCTTACACCACAAATTTCCATCATTTCTTTAGACCATGTTTTGTTTTTAACATCGAAAAGAAGCATGCCTGAAGCATCTGAAACATCTGTACAAAAACTTCCTGACAACATATAAGCAATATAATCTTTTGGAAGCATGATCTTTTTAATTTTATCAAAATTTTCCGGTTCTTTATTTTTTACCCAGAGTACTTTAGGTGCTGTAAATCCGGTAAAAGAAATATTACCTGTGTATTTTGACAAGGTCTCTTTTCCAATGACCTGATTTAAATAATCACATTCTTCTGTTGTTCTTCCATCATTCCAGAGAATTGCAGGTCTGATGACCTGATCCTTTTCATCCAGAATTACAAGACCATGCATCTGTCCTCCAAAGCTGATTCCTGCGACCTGTGATTTATCACAATCGTGCACAAGCTCTGCAAGTCCATCTACCACTGCACTCCACCAATCTTCAGGATTTTGTTCAGACCAACCTGGATGTGGGAAGAATAATGGATATTCTCTTGATACGATTTTTTCAATCTTTCCATCTCCGCTCATTAACAGCAGTTTTACGGCCGATGTTCCTAAATCTACACCAATATATAACATAGAAATCCTCCTTTACTGCAATTTATGCAAATGGATTTTCAGTTGGGTACATCATATTCTTAGGCTGATTAAATCCGATTTCATCAACAGGAACTCCGATATATTTAAATACTTCATATAATGCTTTTCCAAAGTGACCAAAAGCAACAGCTCCATGATGAGGATAGTTTCCTTCGATCAGAACATGACGGTAAAATCTTCCCATTTCAGGAATTGCAAAGATACCAATTGATCCAAATGATCTTGTTGCTACAGGAAGTACTTCACCCTGAGCGATGTATGCACGAAGTTTCGAATCTGCTGTACTCTGTAAACGGAAGAAAGTGATTTCTCCTGGAACAATATCTCCTTCAAGTGTTCCCTGAGTAACTTCTTCAGGAAGGTTTCTTGCCATGATCATCTGATATTTCATAGAGCATGCTGAAAGTTTCTTTGAAGATGTATTTCCACAGTGGAATCCCATAAATACATCTTTTAATGTATAGTCGAATTTACCTTTGATATCCTGATTGTACATATCAGCAGGTACTGAGTTGTTAATATCAAGAAGTGTCACTGCGTCTTCACTGATACATGTTCCAACAAATTCACTCAATGCGCCATAAATATCAACTTCACAGGAAACTGGAATACCCATTCCTGTTAATCTGCTGTTTACATAGCAAGGAACAAATCCGAACTGTGTCTGGAATGCAGGCCAGCATTTTCCAGCAATTGCAACGTATTTTCTGTATCCTTTGTGTGCTTCGATCCAGTCAAGAAGTGTTAATTCATACTGAGCAAGTTTTGGAAGAATCTCTGGTTTCATATTACCTTCACCGAGTTCAGCTTCCATATCTTTTACTACATCAGCAATTCTTGGATCTCCAGCATGTTTGTTAAAAGCTTCAAATAAATCTAATTCGGAATTTTCTTCAATTTCAACTCCAAGATTATATAATTGTTTAATAGGTGCATTACATGCAAGGAAGTTTAATGGACGTGGTCCAAAGCTGATGATCTTTAAATCAGATAATCCAACGATTCCTCTTGCGATCGGAACGAATTCTTTGATCATATCTGCACATTCTTCTGCAGTTCCAACTGGATATTCTGGAATATAAGCTTTAATGTTACGAAGTTTTAAATTGTAGCTTGCATTCAGCATACCGCAATAAGCATCGCCTCTGCCGCCTAATAAATTATCACCTGTTTCTTCTGCAGCAGCAACATACATTGCTGGTCCATCAAAATGTTTTGCAAGAAGTGTTTCTGAAATTTCAGGACCAAAATTTCCTAAATAAACACAAAGTGCATTACATCCTGCCTTTTTAATATCTTCCAGTGCCTGCACCATATGAATTTCACTTTCAACGATACAGATTGGACATTCGTAAATATCTGCTTCCCCATATTTTTCTTTATAAGCTTTTACCAAAGCTTCTCTTCTGGAAACAGAAAGTGTTTCAGGGAAACAATCCCTGCTGACTGCGACGATACCTACTTTTACCTGTGGCATATTTTGAAACATATTTTCCTCCATTCTCTGCTTATGCAGAATAAAACATTTTATTTGTATTAAGATTTAAGTACGATTTATTAATCTGATGATCAAAGTATCAAAAATTACTTGACTTCAATATTAATCCCTTTTAATCCGTTCACAGCACCTTCAATTTTTGCATCTTCATGTGCGATCAGCCATTTATTTTTTGCTGTCATAAGTGGATCTTCGCCCATATTTGAAAACACAGTATCAATTTCTGTATTTGTTCCCTTTGGTAACATTACGACATTACGAAATGGTTTTCCATCAACACTGCATGGCGCATAATGTAATGTAGTAGCATACATTTCAACAATTTCTCCTGCTTTCACAAAAAAAGCTTCTACTTTTGATGTATCATATGTAAAGTCTTCCTGAATGTCCTGCTGTTTTCCGACCAATATGATCATGTCTGTGATTGCAATACCAAACTCAGAATTGCGATGATACTCAAGTGCGTTCAATTTGGTATTCGTTCCATTACAATAGCCGATCTGCATTGGAAGCTCTCCAAAAAAACTTTTTCTAAACTCTTCTGCGACCGGAAGTGCTTCCAGTTCTTCAATTGATGGATAGTAAATAACGGAATCTGCTGGTGCTTCCGTTGTATTCATAATTTCAATTAATTTTTCCAGATCAAATTTTCCTGTAACGACCCTGCCATACTCTTTAAACGCAACATCTGCTGCATTTTTAATTTGCATTTTCTTACCTCCATATCAAAATTGATTGTAAAAAAGAGTAAATGCTTTCATTTGTTGCATCCACTCTTCTTTGTTTTAATTATATGCAATTATTGCTTTTTTTTCCACCATTAACTTATCTAAATTATAGCACTTTCTTGTCTTTTTATAAATATTACTTTCTTCCTTTTCGGTCTTTTCTATAAACACTTGGGAGGACACCATATCTTTTACAGAATGCTTTTGAAAAGCTTCTACTATCCGGAAACCCATTGTTTTCTGCAATTTCACTTACTGACTTTTCCGTATTCATAAGTTCTTTAAACCCATGCTGAACTCTGACATCAAGAAGGTAGCTCTTATAGTTAATCTTTGCATATTTTTGAAATATTCTTGATAGGTAAGTTGGCGAAAATCCGAATTTTGAAGCAACACTTTCCAATGTAATATCGTCCTGATAATGTTCCTGAATAAACTCTGTAATGTGAGACAATTTCTCCAGCTGCCTGTTCTGCCTTATTCTTTCTTTATCAATATCTTTTTCTTTATATTTTGTGATCAGAATATACAATAACTTATAGAAGTAACTTTTAACTTCCAATTCATATCCATATTTTTTATCTGCATAAATTCTGTACATATTTCTGATCAGACTGATCAACTCAGAATCTTCTTCGTACCGTGTACTCTTAAACAGGATGTACTCTTCCTCTCTGTATGCTTCAAAAGTCTCCTGAGGGATCTGAAGTACAATTGTTAAGTTCTCTCTAGGTGCATCAATAGAATGAATCTCATTTGAATTCACAAGAATGAACTGATTTTTTGAAATTGGATAGTATACGGAGTTAATATAAAAATCAATGTTTCCTTCAAACACCAAAAATAATTCGACTGTATTATGCCAATGCTTCACGACCTGATAATTTCCATTTTTTCCTTCAAATATGAACATTCTAAATGGAAGATCATTATTAGGTACTACTAGTTCATGTCTGAATTCCACACTACTTCTCCTTTCATATTTGTGAAGACTTCCCTTTTTTGTATCTATGATACTTTTGAATCAGCTCATCCGCTGCTTCATTCGTAATAAACTTGGATGTTTTTATCACATAGGTCCTATCGTCGTCTGATTTCTTCATTCGAATTTTAGACTTCATCGGACCATGCACATCGCAATACGATAGGCTCAAAAAATGCTTTCCGTTCACTGTGAACCATTTGATCTTCTTCTTGATATTTTTATGGCAATAAAAACATTTTGTACTGATCACTTCCCGGTCTTCCATTGCAGCATTTTTATCTTCAAAAGTCCTGGAAATATATTTTTCATATGTTTCAAATACAATTTTTACTTCATCTTTTTTTGTTTTAGGCGGTATAAAAACATCAAAGGAATACTTGCTCTCAACAACTGGATTATTGATTTTAGAAAAGACTTTAGCTGTATAGTATGCATCACTATACGCCCTGTGAAATGCAATATCCTTTTCTATATCTAACAGATCCACAGCATATTCCAAAGTTCGTCTTGATTTCCCATCTTCAAAGGCAAGACTGAAAAGCTTTTGAACATCTAAGTATTTTAATGGACCATTTGTTAAGGAATCCATATAAAAATACTTCATGTTACGTTGTAACTCTAGTAGGTCTAAAACACCCCAGGTACAAAAAACATACTCTTTTCCACACCATTTAAGAAATTCATTCATGATATCCACAAAAGAACCCTCTTGATTCAGGTCTTCTATTTGCATATGAAGCATTTTCTTAGTAATTGGATGCATCTTTGTATAAACATGTGGTTTGATCAGCTTACTGAACTTACTGATCTGATTCTTATGCCCGTCGAGTTTTACTGCACCAATTTCTATTACTTCGAACGGTAGGATTTTCTTTTTTGGATCTGACTCACTGCTTGCCTGATTCCATTCTAAATCAAAAATGATATAATTCATATTTGTCTTTCTTTTCAGTTTAATTTTTTAATTCATTATTGACATAAAGATTAAAAGCCGTTATAATCTTAAAGGTACGCAGGAATGGCGGAATTGGCAGACGCGCACGGTTCAGGTCCGTGTGGTAGCAATACCCTGAGGGTTCAAGTCCCTTTTCCTGCATTTTTTAATGCCCTTTTTTACAAAAGGGCATTCTTTTTTTGCTTATTTGAAGTTAATTTAGTTAAAATGTTCCTTGGGGGAATCGAACCCTCAACTGAGTCTTAGGAGAACACTTTGGTGCTGTAAAGTGCAGTCAACCTTAGGAACTTTATATAAAGGAAAGCATCGTATTTACTGCATTCCTTGTAATTCCTTGTCAAAATAAGAAAATAGATTATCCGCCTG
>JAQVCQ010000126.1:2926-5724 GCA_028689715.1 Lachnospiraceae bacterium | reverse complement strand
AAGGTAGAATGTTGGGGATCCTGAAACATTTTAAATGGAATGACAGACATGGAGTTTGGAAGAAAGAAAATACGCCTTGGTGACGCTTTGGTCCAGAAAGGTATTATATCAGAAGAACAGTTACAAAAAAGTCTTGAAATTCAAAAAACCAACGGTAAAAAACTTGGAGAAATCCTTGTTGATGCTGGGTTTCTGACCGAAGAAGCATTGGTAAAGGCATTAAGCAGGCAGTTGAATTTTGCCAGTGTAGATCTTCAAACAATTCTTATATCACAGGATATTCTGGAATTGGTACCATTGCAGGTCTTAAAAAAATACACCATATTACCTTTTGAATACGAACCACAGAATCCAAATACAATCAGAGTTGCCATGTCAAATCCCATGGATCTGCAGGCAATTGATGATATTTCAATTATTACAAATCTGCAGGTGGAGCCTGTCGTTGCTACCAACCACAGTATCCTTGTCGCGATTGATAAATATTTCGGACAAAATGATGTAATGAGTGAGATCAATCGCTATACCAAGGAAAAAGAAGAGCAGAATGTTGAACAGGATACTTCTTATGAAGAAAATGTCAGCAGTTCGCCCATTGTTAAACTAGTAAAGTCGCTAATAGAGCAGGCTGTCAGACAAAGAGCTTCTGATATTCATATTGAACCCATGGAACACCAGATCAGAGTTCGTTATCGTATAGATGGTGCGCTTTATGAAAAATCGACCTACAATACCAGTCTGCTTCCGGCAATCGTTGCCAGAATCAAGATCATTGGTGGCATGGATATTTCTGAAAAGAGAAAGCCACAGGATGGCAGGATCACGCAGGTCGTTGACAGACAGGAGTTTGATATACGTGCATCTGTTCTTCCAACTGTATTTGGTGAAAAGGTCGTTATGCGACTCACTTCCAAGATGGCACTTACGAAAGAAAAAAGTCAGCTTGGATTTTCAGTAGAAGAACTTGAAAAGTTCGATCATATTCTGGAAAATCCGCATGGAATCATACTGGTAACAGGACCAACAGGAAGTGGAAAGTCAACAACGCTTTATACAGCTTTGAGTGAGTTGAACAAAGAAGATGTTAATATTATCACGGTAGAAGATCCGGTAGAAGCCAATCTTGATGGTGTAAATCAGGTGCATGTCAATCCAAAAGCAGAATTGACTTTTGCAACAGCACTGCGTTCCATTTTGCGTCAGGATCCGGATATCATCATGATAGGAGAAATCAGGGACAGTGAAACGGCTGGAATAGCTGTTCAGGCATCCATCACAGGTCATTTAGTAGTCAGTACACTACATACGAACAGCTCAGCAAGTACCATTACAAGACTTGAAGACATGGGAATAGAATCCTACTTATTAGCAGACTCTATCGTAGGAGTCATTGCACAGCGACTTGTTAGAAGATTGTGCCCGGAGTGCAAAAAAACAAGACCTGCTGAATATGAAGAAAAAGTACTGTTGCAGGTTCCGGTCCAACGTGAGATAAATGTATATGAGCCTTGTGGATGTCCTAAATGTGATTTTACAGGATATAAAGGACGAATCGGTGTTTATGAGATCATGGAAGTGACACATGAGCTGAAAAGAGTGATCGCACAAAAAGGAAATGCCGATGAGATCAAAATGAAGGCACTTGAAGAAGGTATGTCGACTCTTCGCATGAGTGCGACGAGATATGTGCTTGAAGGGATCACTTCCATTGAAGAAATGAAAAAGGTTTCATTTGAAGCATAGGTAGTGACCAGGGGGAGAACATGGCAAGTTACGGTTATATTGCAATAGATAGAACAGGAAAAGAATGTAAGGGAAGCATTGATGGAGATGATACCGACAGTGTAATGAGGGATCTTCGACAGAAGGGCATGATTCCAATTGAGATCAAAGAGCAAAGCCTTTTGACAAAAGACCTGGAATTTGATTTTTTCTCAAATGTTACACCAAGGGATCTGAGTGTGTTCTGCAGACAGTTCCACAGTATGTTCAAGTCAGGTGTTACGATTTTACAGGCACTCAGACTTTTAAGTCAGCAGACAGAAAGTAAAAAACTGCAAAAGGCAATTAAAGACGTTCAGTTAAAAGTTGAAAAGGGTGAGTCTCTCGCATTCGCACTTGGAGAACATCCGAATATATTTCCAAAGTTAATGATCACGACCATTGCAGCAGGCGAAGCATCGGGTAGTATTGATATTGCTTTTGAACGGATGGCAGTTCACTTTGAGAAGGCAGCAAAAACGAGAGCGTTGATCAAGAAAGCCATGATCTATCCTGCTGTTGTTGCGATTGTTGCAGTTTTGGTGGTCATTGTAATGCTTGTGGTGGTCATCCCTAATTATACAAGCATGTTCGATGATCTTGGAATTGAATTACCGGCACTGACCGTTGCGGTCATCAATGCCAGTGATTTTATTATTCATTATTGGTATATTTTATTGCCACTCGTGATTGGAATCGTTTTCGGGATCCGGGTCTTCATCAAATCACCACTGGGACAGCTGACGGTAGGAAGACTGGCGATCAGAATCCCAATTGTCAAAAACTTGAGCGTAAAAAGTGCTTCTTCACAGCTGGCTCGTACCCTGAGCACCCTGATTTCATCAGGAGTACCTTTAATAGAAGCAGTGGAGATCACAGCAAACACGATGGGGAATGTATTATATAAAAATGCATTGCTGGAAGCGAAAGATCAGATCGTCAGGGGTGTTCCCTTGTCGGGACCGTTGGAAGAATGTAAGTTATTCCCACCCATGGTATATCACATGATCAACATCGGGGAGGAAGCCGGAACAACC
>JAQVCQ010000126.1:0-2826 GCA_028689715.1 Lachnospiraceae bacterium | reverse complement strand
AACAACCAAGGTTTTTCATTAGTAGAATTAATTATCGTAATTGCGATCATGGCAGTATTGATCGGTGTACTTGCACCACAGTTTATTAAGTATGTTGAGAGAAGTAGGGTACAGAAGGATGCATCGGCTGTTGAAGAAGTAAGAAATGCTGTTGAAATAGCACTTTCTAACGATGCTATTTACCAGGAGTTCATAACTTTACTTGGAGCAACAGGAACGACTATGACGGTTACAATACCAGATAATGCAACTATGGTTATAGCTCCCACAACAACTGATCCAGCTGATAATTTACTTTTAAAAGAAATTGCAGACACGGTTGCTGCTACAGTTAATTTCACATCCAATAGATATGCGACTGGAGCAGTCATTACAATAACTGTAGATCGAACAACAGGATCAGTTAGTGCGGCAACAACTGCACCAGCTCCATAACTAACCCCAAACTTTGCAAAGGACATCATCCCTATGACCCTGGAAATCATTTTATACCCAATAATATTTTTATATGGTCTGGTAATCGGTAGTTTCTTAAATGTATGTATCTATCGGATACCAAAGAATGAGGACCTGATTAAGAAGCGTTCCCATTGCATGCAGTGTGGATATCAGCTGAAGTGGTACGATCTTGTACCACTGTTCAGCTGGTGCTTTCTTGGCGGTCGGTGTCGTAAATGCAAAACTAAGATTTCGATTCAGTATCCGTTCATTGAACTTATGAACGGCTTGCTGTATTTACTCGTTTTTTATGTAAATGGATTGAATTTAATAAGCGTATTATATTGTTTTATGGCTTCAGCGCTAGTAGTGCTGAGCATGATTGATTTTAGAACATTTGAGATTCCATTTGGAATCAATCTGTTTTTACTGGCATTGGGGCTGATACGACTGGGTATGGACTTAACACATTGGGCGACCTACGTTATTGGCCTTTTTCTTGTCAGTGGAATATTATATCTCATTATTTTTCTTACAAAAGGAAAAGGAATGGGTGGAGGAGATGCCAAACTGATGGCAGCCTGCGGTCTCATTCTTGGAGGTCCAAAAATATTACTGGCATTCGTATTAGGATGCATTTTAGGATCCGTAATCCATCTTCTTAGAATGTGGATCAGTAAAGAACAGCACGTGCTGGCTTTTGGTCCCTATCTTGCGATGGGAATATTTATCGCAGCACTTTGGGGTGACGGATTAATCAGACTGTATTTACAGTATTTAGGACTTTAAAAAATTAATGAAGAAAATAATTTTTATATTTGAAATATAAAAAATCATATATAGGGGAATGAAAAGCTGGAAGGGGAAAAAAATGGCTAAAAAAATCATCAGCATGGAGATTGGTAGCTTTTTTACGAAGATCTGTGAAATGGAGTATACAGCAAAAAATCCTAAAGTATATCACAGCTTCATGATCGAGACACCAACAGGGGTATTGGACGATGGGATGATCAAGACAAGTGATATTTTCATCAAAAGGATCAAAGACAGTCTGCATGAGAGAAAGATTACTACAAAACAGATCGTATTTACAATTTCGTCTACCAAGATTGCGACCAGGGAGGTCCTGATTCCGTTCGTAAAAGAAAACCGTATCAGCAGTCTTGTCCAGGCAAATGCATCGATTTATTTTCCGGTCGATGTAACAAAGTATAAATTTGCACATAATATTCTTGGCGTTGTAGAAGAAGAAAAAGGTCCAAAGCAATATAAGATCATGGTACTTGCTGCACCGGATACGTTGCTTGAAAGTTATCATTTTCTTGCAGGTGCATTAGGAAAAGAAGTTGTTACGATCGATTTTATTGGGAATAGTATTTATCAGGCGGTTCGAACAGAGTGTATCGAAGGGATCCACATGGTCATCAAAGTAGATGAATTCTCAACATTACTGACCGTGATCGACAATTCAACGATTGCTCTTTCGAGAACAATTCCATATGGAATCAACGAGGGTATGGAAGCTCTTGTAAAAAGCGAAAATTGGGGAGAAAATCTCACATTTTCACAAGCTGTTGAGATTGCAAAAAATGAAAATGTAATCAGCGAAAGTACGATCAGTGAAATAACATACTCTTTTTCAACACTCGGAAATGCAATCCTGCGTGTAATCGATTACTATAACTCTAATAATTCAGGGAAAAACATAGGTAGTTACATATTTACCGGTATTGGTAGTGACATTCTTGGTCTTCAGGAATTACTGTCAACTGCCATGAATATTGAAATCAGGAAATTATCTAAACTGGAAGGAATGAATCTTGAAAAAGCATTTCCAGACCTGAATTTTGGTGAATATATAGGCTGTATCGGTGCAGCAATCGCACCACTTCATTTTTATAGTCATGTAACGGCAGAAACAAGTAGTAAAAAGGCAGGACTTCATTACGATCCCATGTCTTTAGCGGTTGGGACTCTTATTTTCTGTGTGGCGGTGTCTGTAGCGCTGGCACTGATCGCACTCATTCCTTATCAGAACGCAAAGAGTCAGAATGAAGAACTAAAGACAAGACAAACTGAGCTGCTTCCGGTAAAAGAAATTTATCAGAACTTTTTAAATGCGTCAGCCATTTACGAGAAAACAACGAATTGGGACAACCAGACAAAAACAGATCTCGATCAGATCGTTGATTTTATTGAAGAACTGGAAGAAAAAATGCCATCAACATTTGCAGTTGATTCTATGATGGGTGATCAGATGGGAATTTCAATGGAAGTGAAAGTTGCTTCAAAAGAAGAAGCAGCAAGAGTCATCTCTCAGCTTCGAACATTTGAGTCAGCCAGTACAGTCACAACATCTTCCATAACAGAAGTCGTATCGGATGCAGG
>JAQVCQ010000125.1 GCA_028689715.1 Lachnospiraceae bacterium | reverse complement strand
AGACATCACCATTTGATTTTTACCAGTACTGGAGAAATGTTGCGGATGCAGATGTTCTGAAATGCATCAGAATGCTTACCTTTCTGCCGCTCGAACAGATCAACGAAATGGATGGATGGGAAGGCAGTCAGCTGAATAGGGCAAAAGAGATCCTGGCATTTGAACTGACAAAACTTGTTCATGGCGAGGAAGAGGCTGTGAAAGCACAGGAGTCGGCAAAAGCGCTTTTTTCAACAGGAGCAGCACAGAATATGCCAACATGTGAACTCACAGAAGAAGATTTTACGGATGGAACAATCGATATCCTGACACTACTTGTCAGATCAGGACTGGCAACTTCAAAATCTGATGCAAGAAGAGCAGTCGAACAAGGCGGTGTCATGATTGGCAATGAAAAAGTAACAGATGTGAAGGAAACCTGCAAAAGAGAAGTATTTGAGGAAGAATTCATTCTGAAAAAGGGTAAGAAACAATTCAGAAAAATTGTTTGCTGATCCGCAAAGGAGAATTATGAATGAAAACAATGTGTTGCTGGTAGGGGTCAACCTGAATAGCAACGAAGATTTTGACCACTCCATGATGGAATTGAAAAGTCTGGCCGAAGCTTGCAATATGCAGGTGACCGGAATCGTGATCCAGAACCTGCAGGCAGTCCATCAGTCACTTTATATTGGATCAGGAAAAGTAGAAGAAGTGAAAGAGGCTGCAAAACTGTCAGAAGCAGAAACAGTGGTATTTGACAATGCCCTTTCCCCTACCCAGCTTAGGAACTTAAGCAGGGAGTTGGAACTGGAGGTGCTTGACCGAACCTCTTTGATCCTGGAAATTTTTTCGGACAGAGCCAAGACCAGAGAAGCAAAAATGCAGGTAGAATCAGCAAGGCTTCAGTATATGCTGCCAAGACTTGCCGGAATGAGGACTTCTCTTGGCAGACAGGGCGGAGGAAGTGGACGACTCAGTAACAAAGGAGCCGGTGAAAAGAAGATAGAGCTGGACAGACGAAGGATCGAGAGCAGAATCAGCGAACTTCGCCGGGAATTAGAAGAAATCACGAAAGAACGTGACACGCAGAGAAGACAGAGAATACGGTCAGGGGTACCGAGAGTTGCACTTGTTGGATATACGAACTCAGGGAAATCCACGCTGATGAATGCGATGATCGAATCTTACGTGAAAGATGACGCCAAAACGGTCCTTGAAAAAGATATGCTGTTCGCTACACTGGATACAACAGTCAGAAAGATCACACCTAAAAATCACAAACCGTTTCTGTTATCAGATACAGTTGGATTTATTGATAAACTTCCACATAATTTGATCAAAGCATTCAGGTCGACGCTGGAAGAAGCAAAATATGCGGATCTGTTACTGGAAGTGATCGATTTTTCAGACGAACATTTTAAAGAACATATCCGGGTAACAGAGGAAACGCTGAAGGAAATCGGTGCAGCTGAAATACCTGTGATGTATGTTTATAATAAAGCTGAAAAAGTCATGGATCCGGAAACACTTCCAAAGATCAGTAATGGGAATATTTATCTTTCTGCAAAAGGAAGGATCGGTCTGGAAGAGTTGATCACAGAGATGGAAAAAATTCTTTACAGAGATTATATATTATGTGAAATGCTGATACCTTATCAGGAAGGTTCTGTTCTTGCAAATCTTCAGGAAACTGCAGAAATCAGAGAAACAGAATATCTGGAAAACGGAGTCAGAATAGTGGTCAACTGTCATAGAGCACAGTACGATAAGTATGAGAATTTCAGAATAGAACAAACAGGGGAGAAATCAGATGGGGATAGAGACAGTCAGTCATGATCTGGCAGACAAAAAGAAGTTTGAAATTTCGGGAAGTACATTAAAATGGATCGCGATCATTACCATGTTCATTGATCATACTGCTGCTGCAATATTTGACAGGATCATTGTCGCAGATGGTATGGGAAATGGCGTTTTATACACGATTGATATTATCATGCGCCTGATTGGAAGGCTTGGATTTCCTATTTTTTGTTTTTTACTGGTAGAAGGATTTGTACATACTAAAAATTTAAGACGTTATGCCATCAGACTGGGACTTTTTTGTGTGCTGTCTGAAATTCCGTTCGATCTGGCTTTTTCAGGGAAAATATTCTACTGGGATTATCAGAATGTCTTTTTTACACTGTTCCTGGGGATTCTCGTTCTTTCAGGGCTGAAAATGGCAGATGAGAGCCTTATGATCAGGGGAAAGTGGGAAAAACTGATAAAAAGTCTGGTTTCTATTTTGATCATACTGTCAGGAATGGGAATTGCAGTTCTGTTAAAAACAGATTATTCGGCAGTAGGTATTTTTACGATAGTTGTGATGTACCTGTTCCGCAATAAAAAAATGATGGAAGCACTTATGGGATGCATCGTTCTGACAGTAATGTCATTAATTGAATTCACGTCATTTTTTGTATTGATTCCTATTTATTTTTATAAAGGTAAGAGAGGGAAACAAATGAAATATTTCTTTTATGCATTCTATCCCGTACATCTTTTGATCCTTTATCTGATCTGTCATCTGATCGGTTATGGAACTGTTATATTAAGATAATTGAATCATGCAAAAAGAGCGCCCTGCAGCTGTCTCGTGAAATTATGATCACGATATACTGTATTGGGCGCTCTTTTTATAAGGGAGGTTACACTCTGGAATATCCGTATCCGTTCACGATCGCATCCACGGGCTTTCCTTCTTTGCATAAATTACATGATGTTGGTGAATAGGTGTGATAATCAGGAATATCTGCAGTCGTAAATAATGCATTGATCGGGAAATCATACACCTTGCTTGCGGCACTGAAGATCGCTGAAACGCCGGCAACACGACCACCATAATAATGAATGACATCGATTGCGGAGGAAACAGTTTTTCCTGTAGAAGCAGATGCCATCAGGATCAGAACATGTTTGTCACGAATCATTGGCTGCATATTTTCACGGAAAAGCAGCTGTCCGTTCATGGCAAATTCCGGACTTGTTATATAAATTGTCTTGTGGGCATTCATGGATACGATACCTGCTTCAGTAAGATAGTTTGCCAGATAAGCACCAATGACTTCACAGCCGTCCATACATACGATAGTGTCGACAATCGTCGAGGAACGGTAGCGGTCAGCCAAAGCTTTGGCAATTGCATTGGCTTCACTCTGTCTTGCTTTCATCAGAGACATATCAATATAATAATTAATATGCGAATTAGCAGTAACAAAGTGTCCCGGAATCACTCTTAATACGACATCGGGATATGTCGCAGATGTTAGTTTTTTGTAACTTTCCATAAAATACCTCCATTAGTTTGAAAATAGTAAAATATATACGGAAATGCTATATCAATATTATAAGCTTTCATACAATAATGTACAAGAAATTTATTAGAATTTCTTTCGATTTTTTTTAGAAAAAGGTAATACTTTTTTCTGCCTGGACAGGTTGACAAAAAATGCTATCGTGTTATATTGGTTGTAGAACACGTAAATCAAATAACACAAACTAATGTAACAGCATAGTCAATGTGCAATGATTGCGCAGGAAATGAGGAGAGTTATGAATATTTCAAAATTTACACAAAAATCAATTCAGGCAGTAAACGAATGTGAAAAGCTGGCATATGAGTACGGCAATCAGGAAATTGAGCAGGAACATCTTCTGTACAGTCTTCTGACCATCGAGGACAGTCTGATTTTAAAGATGATCGAACGGATGGAAATCCATAAAGAGCATTTTACAAACAAAGTAAAAAGTGCACTTGAAAAGAGAGTAAAGGTTCAGGGCGGACAGGTCTTCATGGGTCAGGCATTAAATAAAGCGTTGCTTTCAGCCGAAGACGAGGCAAAACAGATGGGAGATGAGTATGTTTCTGTTGAACATTTATTCTTATCGCTTTTGCATCACCCCAATCAAGCATGTAAAGAGATCTTTAGGGAATATGGAATTACCAGAGAACGGTTTCTGCAGGCATTGTCCACGGTGAGAGGGAATCAGCGTGTCACGAGCGATAATCCGGAAGCAACATATGACACCCTTGAAAAGTACGGTCAGGACCTGGTAGAAAAAGCAAGAAATCAAAAACTGGATCCAGTCATCGGACGTGATCATGAAATCAGAAATATAGTCAGGATCCTGTCCAGAAAGACTAAAAATAATCCTGTACTGATCGGAGAACCTGGTGTTGGAAAAACAGCAGTGGTAGAAGGTCTGGCACAACGGATCGTCAGGGGAGATGTACCACAGGGACTGAAGGATAAAAAAATATTTTCTCTTGATATGGGAGCGCTGATTGCGGGTGCAAAGTACCGTGGTGAGTTCGAAGAACGTCTTAAAGCAGTTCTGGAAGATGTGAAAAACAGCGATGGACAGATCATCCTTTTTATTGATGAGCTGCACACTATTGTTGGTGCGGGTAAAGCAGAAGGATCCATGGATGCCGGAAATATGCTGAAGCCAATGTTGGCAAGAGGAGAACTGCATTGTATTGGTGCGACGACACTGGATGAATATAGAAAATATATTGAAAAAGATGCAGCCCTGGAACGAAGATTCCAGCCGGTCATGGTTGACGAACCTAGTGTTGAAGACACTATTTCCATACTTCGCGGTCTGAAAGAAAGATATGAAGTATTCCACGGCGTTAAGATTATGGACAATGCACTGGTCAGCGCAGCGACGTTATCTCACCGCTATATATCGGACAGATTTTTACCTGATAAGGCAATCGATCTGGTCGATGAAGCCTGTGCCCTGATCAAGACAGAACTTGATACACTGCCAACAGAACTGGATGAACTGCAGCGTAAAGTCATGCAGATGGAGATCGAAGCAGCCGCACTGAAAAAAGAAAGTGACAGACTCAGTGCAGAACGGCTTGATGTGCTTCAGAAAGAACTGGCTGAATTAAAAGAAGAATTTAATAATAAGAAGGCGCAGTGGGACAATGAAAAAGCAAGCGTCGAAAAGTTATCCGGGCTGAGAGAAGAGATCGAAAAGATCCATGATCAGATTCAGATCGCACAAAGAGATGGTAATCTGGAACTTGCCGCAGAATTAAGCTATGGAAAACTCCCGGCACTGAAAAGACAGCTGGAAATTGAAGAAGATATGATAAAGAAAGCAGATTTTTCGCTTGTTCATGAGAGTGTTTCTGAAGAAGAAATTGCGCGTATCATTTCAAGATGGACAGGAATCCCTGTTACAAAACTGACAGAGAGCGAACGGAACAAAACACTGCATCTTGATACGGAGCTTCATAAACGTGTAATCGGACAGGAAGAAGGCGTGACAAAAGTCGCGGAAGCGATCATGAGATCCAAGGCCGGAATCAAAGATCCTGCAAAACCGATCGGATCATTTCTATTCCTGGGACCAACAGGTGTTGGAAAAACAGAGCTGGCAAAATCACTTGCGGCAGCGTTGTTCGATGATGAAAGCAACATGGTCAGAATCGATATGAGTGAATACATGGAAAAATTCTCGGTTTCAAGACTCATTGGAGCGCCTCCTGGATATGTAGGTTATGAAGAAGGAGGTCAGTTGACCGAGGCAGTCAGAAGAAAACCATATTCTGTCGTACTATTTGATGAAATCGAAAAAGCACATTCGGATGTTTTCAACGTGCTGCTTCAGGTCCTTGACGATGGAAGGATTACTGATTCCCAGGGAAGATGTGTGGATTTTAAGAACACGATTCTCATTATGACATCCAATATCGGTGCGAACTATTTGCTGG
>JAQVCQ010000025.1 GCA_028689715.1 Lachnospiraceae bacterium | reverse complement strand
AAAAACAGATTCTATTACGTCCCTGTTGTTTAGCTTCATACAGTTTTTTATCTGCTCTGTCTATTGTTTCCATGATGTATCTTCCATTATATTCCGACAGCCCCGCCGAAAAAGTTACACTACAGTGATCCTGAATCTCTTTTCTCATCTCTTCCACCTGATCATATGCTTTCTTCATATCTAAATCCGGCATAAAAATCAGGAACTCTTCTCCACCATATCTGCAATAGAGCTTTTGATTAAAATATTTTATGATCTGCTTTCCAAAATAGGTAAGAACTTTATCACCTTCAAAATGTCCATACTCATCATTGATCTTCTTGAAATGATCAATATCAAGTAATGCAAAAATACCGGTCGCTTCCTGTGATTCCATTTTTTCCATAAAATATCTTCTATTATAGAGCCCTGTCAGACCATCTCTCGTCGCAAGCAGTTCTAATTGCTTTTTTGCGGATTCCGACTCTGTAATATCTGAAATTACAAATATTCTGACCTTGTTATTTTCCATCCTGCTGATTTTGATATGATAGGTTTTATCATACAGTTCATAGTTTGCTGGATGACTCACAAAATCATAATTCTGCCATTCAGGTAAGTTAGTAATGAACTCACCAGACTTACTCTGTGTAAATGATGGGAAATACTCTTTACAGGCTCTGTTAAAACTTACTACTCTGTCATGTTCATCCAGAACAAAAACTGCTTCATCAACAGCCTGAAATATCATTTCATATGTAATAGGGGTCAATGTAAATATGTCATGTCGAAACACACCAAAAAAAAGAATAAACGCCATGAGCAGAAACGAAAATGGCATTATATCAATGTTTTTAGGTCCGAATTGAAAAACATATACCATCACTGTGACCAATGGTATTGCCATACCCATTAATCCAAACTGAACCTTTTTCCTATACTCTCCCTTTGTCTTTCTTATTTTGATGCAAAGAATCAGAATACTATAAAGGATCGAGAACATCAGACAGGCGAACTGAATGTAGAACCAGATACCCTTTTCTAATATGATCACCCTGAATCCCGGATCCAGACTGACTCCAATTGATGAATAATATAACCAGTGATACGAATTGGTCTGAACAAGAAGAAATGTCATAAGTCCAAACGTAAAAATGATCGAAAGTACTCCCCTGTTTGCCACTCTTTTTTCATCTGTAAATTCACGTGCGAACAATAGAATCAAAAATGGATACGCTGCAATCCCAATGTACTCTATTCTGACACAGTGATACATGGCGTCCAGAGAGCCACCAGTCAGCTCAAATGCATATCCTGCTGAATGGACCAGCATTGCCATGATCAAAAACGCAAAGGCAAGCATCCCCGGAACTTTTCTTCTTCTTATTGCATAGATAAATAAATTTCCAAGTAAAATGGATGAAACGATCAGTAAGCTGCTTAGTAAAATATGATTCACGTTAAATTATCCCCTATGGCGGCGGCATTGTTTGCAGCACACTTTATCCATACATCTGTCTTCACATATAATATTTCCCGAACCGCAATCCGGACAAATGTAGTTCCCATTTTTGATTGCTTTCAGATTTTCAAAACTTTCTTTCCATTCTTTCCCACAATCTTTACACTGGATCGGACAGATATTTAGGGTGAAATTACCACCATCAATCCTTATCATTTTCCCATTAATCAGACTGTCTGCTACTTTTTCTCTTGCCGAAAGCAGGATTCTTTGAAATGTCGGTCTTGATACCTGCATTTTTTCTGCACATTCGCTTTGTTCAAGACCTTCTAAATCTTTTAGGCGAATCGCTTCCAGTTCTTCTAATTTTAATATATTTTCTTCAACTTGTACTGCCTCGGTTTCAGAGGGAATAAAGTATGGAATTGCAGGAATGTGTTCGATTTTTCTCCATTTGGTCGGTCTTGCCATTGTTCGTCCCCTTATTGAATTAATTTTATTTGTATTATAACACAATTTATTATATTTTGTTTTATAAAATAATTCCTTGTTCTGTTATTAATCGGGCTAAGTTCTGCTATAATAAAATTAGTAATGATTGACCAGACCCGGTACCATCATAAGGAGACTCCTATGACCGACCTTGATCAAAAGATTATGGATGCAGCCAATGACGAAATGCTCTTTGAAGATCTGGTTTCAGAAAACAGGCAGTATCTTTTACATGCCGCATCCCGGCATACACATAAATATATCACGGATAGCGATGATGAATGGTCCGTTGTTCTCATTGCTTTTCATCATGCGGTAACAAGCTTTGATCCTGATAAGGGTAATTTTTACGCTTATTCAGATCTATTGATCCGACATGCTCTGGCTGACCACTATCGCTCTATTAAAAAATTCCATTCTGAATTATCCATTGATCCCAATATATTTGAACTTCCACAAGATCCAGATCTCGCAGAAAACAGGATCGTCAGAAACCTCTCGGAACAGATCACTTATTTCCCTGACCAGACACTGAAATATGAAATAGAATCAGCAAATTTATTATTAAGTCGTTACGGTTTTTCCTTTTATGACTTAATACAGGCTTCACCCAAATCAAAGAAAACCAAACTATATTGTAAAAAAGCAGTACTTTCTATCCTTCAAAACCCTGATTTTTGTTCTGAGATGAAACGTACGAAAAGACTTCCAATAAAATTTATTCAGGAAAAAACCGGAATACCCCAAAAAATTCTTGACCGACATCGTAAGTATATAGTAGCAGCAGTTGTGATATTATCCGGAGATTACCCGAATTTATCCGAGTATATCCCATTTCTTAAAAGCGAGGAGGTTTTACCATGAAGGGAATTATTGTAGAACTACGCGGACAATATGCCGCACTCCTTACCGAAGAAGGCTGTGTTACAAAAATAAAGAATCATCATTATCAAATTGGTCAGGAGGTTGTTATTATGAAAAGTCAAAAAATAAAAACCATGGTTGCAGTCGCATCTGCTGCAGCCGGTATTCTGCTCGTATCTGGCATTAGTTCCTATGCTTATTTTAATCCTTATAGTACCGTAAGTCTCGATGTGAATCCTTCAGTCGAATTCACGGCGAACAGATTTGACAGAGTATTATCGGTCGAAGGTATGAATGAAGATGGTCAGGAGCTATTACAGACCATGATATCTGTCAGATTGAAGAACAAATCTATTGATGATGCTATGGAGCTTGTCATTCGTGAAATGACAGAACTTGGATATCTCGATAACGAAAATTCTCAGATCTATATAGGAACTACATCAAAACGAGATAAAAAAGCCGAAATACTTGCAGAATCTCTTAAGGAATCCACTGAAATCGAACTGAACGAAATGGATATTGAGGCAGATGTAGATGCCAATGCGATTGGCGCCGAGAGAGTCCTGCGCGCAAGAGAACTTGGTGTAACACCTGGAAAACTAAATCTGGCAGAAAAACTGGTTGAAGAAGCAGGCACTGAGGCTTCTCTAAAAGTTGAAGACTGGATCGGAAAAACAGTAAAGGAAATCATGGATGAAACGAACCGGTACCGTGAACGCAACCGTATCGAAGAAAAAAATGAACACAAAGAAGAAATCGGTCAGTCGCTTTCAGAGAACAAACCCGTTACAGCATCTGGAAATGGTATAAAGAAGAAAGTCGAAAGTAAAAATCCATCGATTTCAGAAAATGATGCAGGCGAAGAAGTCATAAATAATACAGTGAGTAAAAACAAAATTGATAATCCAAACAGCAATGCAAATAGCAATGCAGTGAATAAATCTAACAACGGAAAACGTTAGACTGATTTCAAAACAGCACAGACCATTTGGTCTGTGCTGTTTTGCATATATTACTGTATTACTATCTTTCTTATTTGAATCGATTAGGAAATCGTCAAACAACTACCTCTTCCCGCACCACGATTACCTGTCCCCTGTGCGCCCATGCCTTTCCCCTGCTGTCCCATTCCACGTGTTCCCTGCTGTCCTGTTCCATCACAGACTCCATTGTTATCACATCTGCTTCCCTCTGTAAAACGGGTGTAAGCAGCCAGATGTCTTTGTGATGAAGCCAGAAGTTTTTCAAATACGGCTTTTGCATCATCAGGAATTTCTTCATTCAAAAACTTTTCATACATTGCAATATTGGCTTCTTCCGCAGTAACTCCCGCAGCATAAGCATCTTCAATGGAATCCGGTACCGTAACAAGGCTTTCCCAATCCTCATTTGGAATTGCGATATCATATTCTTCAAACAGTGGTTCTAACAGACTGATATGATATTCTTCTGCTTTTACAATATTGGAAAATGGTCTCTGCTCACCGAATTTTTCTAATATCATTTCATATTCAGTAAAAGCCAGATACTCATCTTCCATTGCATATTGAAGCATCTCTTCAAGCTCATAATCTTTGTCCTGTGCTGCTTCGGCTGCGCCAGCCAGATCTCCTTCTGCATGTACCACAAGTCCGGTACCGATTAATGTCATAATGCTCATTCCAATTGTCGCGAATTTGATACTTGTTTTTTTTCTCATAATTTATACATCTCCTTTATCATATTGATTAAGATAATTTCTCTTAAAAGAAATCTTTTTAGAGAAGATATCCTTTCTACAGTTTCAGTATATAGCTCAATTATGATAGAAGTATGATAGATTTCAAAAAGATTTATGATGGTTTTCTTTTGTTACTTCGAACCAGAAGATCGTCTCTTCCCCCATGGTGCTGGTTACGCCATATTCATAATGATGAAGTTCCAGAATACTCTTTACAATGGCAAGTCCAAGTCCTGTTCCCTGCAGATCAGTCATATGTGCTCCTCTGTAATATCTGTCAAATAGATATGGAATCTCGGATTCTTCGATTCCCTCACCCAGATTTTTCACTTCAATTCGTATCTTATTCTCATCTGAAATGGCTGCAATTGTTACAGGACTTTCCGGCAGAGAATGGCTTAGTGCATTTCCAACAAGATTATAAATGACCTGCTGAAGCTTATTTTGATCTGCATAAATAAATAAGTCATTTTGGTCAAATCCAACAAGCTGAATTTCTCTTTTATACTGACCGGACATGAAATGTTCTCTTATTTTTGTGATCAGTTCATTTAAATGAACCTCCTTCAGTTCAAGTTCGATAGAGCCAGACTGCAGTCTTGACAAATTCAGTATGTCATCTACAATACTTCCAAGTCTCTGTGTTTCTTCAATAATGACCCCAAGCTGCCTGTTTCGTTTTTCAGGGTTTTCACCACTGACATCCCTGATCGTTTCCGCATAACCGCGTATCAACGTAAGTGGTGTCCTAAGCTCATGGGAAACATTTGCGATCAACTCCTTCTGAAGTTTTTCGTTTTTAGAAAGCGCTTCTCCCATTTGATTCATGCGAACTGCAAGATTTCCGATTTCATCTTTTTTAATATCCCGGATCCTTACATCATAATTCCCTCGGGAAAAACTTTCAGCCTGTGAAATGATCCGAAGAATCGGTGCTGTCAGAATTTTCGAGATAATAAAAGCCAGCAGCATCGAAACAAGAAGCAACAAAGCTGTGATCAGAACCATCTGAATCGTCAGAACATGTACTGCTTCGTCGATGGAAGCAAGTGGTTTTATAATCAGCAGTACACCAATCGTACTTTCATTATGTACAATTGGTAATCCTATCAGTTCATATCGATATCCAAATCTTGGATGCTGTGCCTCTAATTGATTTTCTTCCCCTTTCACTGAAGTCTCGATTACCTTTAACAGGGATTCATTCATCATTCCTGGAAGCATACTCGTGCTATCTGACGATGACTGGTAAATGATTTCGTAGTCTGTGCTAATAATTTCAACAGAAATCTGTTTTTGATAAGTAAATTTCTCTATTTCACCTAATAATTCTTCTTCATTTAATATTTGCGAAGGGTCGTTACTACTACTGATCCTTTCTGCTATTTCTCTTCCCTGCTTTTTTACTTGTTCTATTTCAACAAATCGATAGAACTGATCTAGAAAAACGACCTGAAAAAGCCAGAGAAATACCAAAACTACTGCTGTCAGAAACATCATGCCCAGCCATATTTTTCCACGTATCTTTTTCACGTATTTTCCTCCATCTGAAATTTGTATCCGATGCCCCACGCAGTAACAATGCATTTCCGATAAGTTCCAAGTGTTTCCCTGAGCATTTTGACATGTGTATCTACAGTTCTGATGTCACCATAAAAATCAAAACCCCATACCTGATCTAAAAGCTGTTCTCTTGAAAACACCTTGCCTGGATGAGTTACAAAAAAAACAAGCAGATCAAATTCTTTTGGCGTCATGCTTAATGATGTTCCGCCATGATAAGCACTGCGGGCGTCCAGATCAACAGTAATCTCACCAAATACAACTAAATTTTTCTGCATGGTCTGATTGTTTGATGCAATGCGCCTGTTATAAATTGCCTTTATTCTCGCAAGCAGTTCTTTAGGGCTGAACGGTTTTACCATATAATCATCAATACCAAGTTCAAACCCAAAAAGTTTATCATATTCTTCCCCTCTTGCTGTCAGCATGATGATTGGAACGTCAGAAATATTTCTGATTTCCCGGCAGACTTTCCATCCATCAAGTTTAGGAAGCATGACATCCAGGATTACCATATCAGGTCTTTGATTTTTGAACTGATTAATCCCATCAACACCATCTATGGCTTCTACCGTTTCATACTCTTCCAATAACAGGTATTCTTTAATCATATCTCTTATCCCAGGTTCATCATCAATGATCAATACTTTATGCTCTGCCATGATCTCACACTCCATTCTTTCTGATATTTTGTCTAACTTTATATATAGATGCAATATATCATCCCGACATTAATTATTGACATATGCCAAAAATAGTTCTAATATTATTGATATCACATAAAACATAACAATAAGGAGTTCCTAAATGAAAATAGCATTGCCTTCAAGAAATGAAATGATCGATAGTCATTTTGGTCACTGTGAATATTTTACAGTTTTTACGATCGAAGATTCAAAAATTACTCAGCATGAGACCATTCCTTCCCCCGCTGGATGTGGCTGCAAATCAAATATCGCATCTGTGCTTGCAGCGTCAGGTGTTACCTTAATGCTTGCAGGAAATATGGGTGATGGCGCTGTAAACGTATTAAGCAATTCAGGAATTGATGTAATTCGTGGCTGTATGGGACGTACCGAAGATGTTGCACTTGCATGGCTGAATGGAAATCTAACAGATTCCGGCGACTCCTGCCATGAGCACGAACATGGATGTCATCACGATTCTTAAGTAACGACACCAACTGACTCAGTTATCCATAAAACACAGAAGACCGGTTGTGAAATTCACAATCGGTTTTCTGTGTCCTGATATGGATGATTCTGTATATATTCTTCCATGATTTCAGCAGCCATACCGACCAATTCCACGCAAGGTCTTTTTTTATAATATTCTTTGGTCCGAAATTCTGGAATCGGACTATCTGCCCCTGCCCCCAGTCCTAGTAACTCTCTGCATATGATAGAATGATTTCTGTCTTTGAATTCTCTTGCCAGATCCTGAATTCTTTCATAATGCTTCGTTTTTGAAGTATGGTCTTTTGGATCCGTGTAACCATATAGCATTCCAGCCACCATGAACATTCCACTTACCGCTCCACAGACTTCTCTCAGTCTTCCCATTCCTCCACCAAATGAAGAACTGATCCTAAGTGCTGTCTCTGAATCCATAAAATATTGATCCTGAAATGCCAGAAACACTGACTGGGAACAATTATAACCTTGTTTAAAATTTTCCATTGCTTTTTCTGAATAAGATTTCATATCTGCCATTCTCCACGTCATTATTATTAGCATATGCTCTTAACATTGTAACACAGAAGCTATTGTGGTACAACACTGTATAGTATCCCACCTATGATTCCTGCACCTGCCATAATGATGATTGGGTTAATCTTCCATTTCCTCAGGATAAATAATCCTACTGTAAAGAGAACTACCGAGATCAGATCCGGATTATAATAATCTGTATTTTTATCTGCTCCATTAAAAAGAGCCAATATTGTCAATGAAATTCCTGCTGATGTGATCAAACCAACGACTGCAGGTCGTAGCCCGCTCATGATCCCTTTTACCAGACTTAAATTTTTATATTTATAATAAAAAAATGCCAATAACAAAGAAATAGCTGCCGATGGTGTTACACATCCAGCTGTAGCAATGACTGCGCCCATCGTTCCACCCATTTGAATTCCAACAAATGTTGCCGCATTAATTGCAATGGGACCTGGTGTCATTTGTGAGATCGTAACAACATCTGCGAACTCCTGCATACTAAGCCAATGATTTATTGTAACGACCTGATCCTGTATTAATGGGAGTGCTGCATATCCGCCACCAAAACTGAATAGCCCTATCTGAAAGAAACTGAAAAACAACTGTAAATAAATCATTTCTCCACACCATCTCCCTTTCGGTCAGCTAATAGCAAATAGCCCATTATTCCGCTGAATAATATAATATAGATGGCATTGATATGAAACATAAAAACTGAAACAAAGGAAAGTAAAAACAATAAGATCGAAATGGTCTTTTTTTCTTTTACAAGATCCCTAATCAATACATAAACAACATCCATAATCACTGCTGCTACGCCTGCCTGCATTCCTCGCAGAACTGCCTGCACAACATGATTGTCACGAAACGATGCATATGCGATCGAAATAATGGATAAAATGAGTAACGGTGGCAACACCGTACCAAAAAGCGTGATCAGTGCACCTGGTATTCCTGCTAATTTATAACCAACCAGTACTGCAGCATTCACCGCAATTGCCCCCGGTGAAGACTGTGCGATCGCTGTCAGATCAAGCATCTCTTTTTCCTCGATCCATCTGTACTGTTCTACAAATTGTTTTCTCATAAGAGGTACAATGACAAAACCACCGCCAAATGTAAATGCACTTAATAAAAATGTTGATTTAAATAATTTCCAGTAAAATTTCATGTTGTCTCCTAAAATAATAATTATTTTAACTAGGATCTGATACACTTAATCATAGATTTGTTTGAATACAAGTCTACCACTACCAATTGATAAAATCAATTTTGTATAACCAGAATAATACACAGATATCGTCAAAATAAAACTAGTAATAAACCTATTTATTTCAATATACACAGAGCAAAGCTCAACATAGCCTGAGCAAAGCTCTGGCATAAAAAAAGAGCATGCCGTATAACCCGCGTTGCGGAATATGCGACATACTCTTCTTATGTGCTTTATTTGATCATGGATAACAAAGCCTGTTTTGACTGAACACCTACTGTGCTCTGAACAACTTTCCCCTCTTTCATAACAACAAGAGTAGGGATGCTCATCACTCGGAACATCTGTGCAAGTTCCGGTTCTTCATCAACATTCACTTTACCAACTTTTGCTGTTCCTGTTGCTTCCTCAGCGACCTGTTCAACGATTGGTCCCACCATTTTACATGGTCCGCACCATGCTGCCCAGAAATCAAGTAAGACGGGTTTATCTGACTGTAATACCTCTTTTTCAAAATTATCTTTTGTGATCTTTAATGCGCTCATGTTCATATCCTCCTATAATTAAATTATTTATTTTTATGCTTTTTGTCAGCTGCTATAATTTGATTATAAGCTTTTTCGAATTCTATTCTGTGACCTTATCACAAATCATCCTTAAGTTGCAGATTCCTTCCATGTGGATCTAAAACTGATTGAATCAGTAAAATGCCTGTGATATATTAAACTTAATATATTATATATGAGAAGAAATGAGGTCGAATTTATGAAAATATCAACGCGTGGAAGATATGCACTCCGACTGATGATTGATTTAGCTGAACAATATGAAAAAGGATACATCACTTTAAATGATATATCCTTACGTTTAAATATTTCAAAAAAATATCTGGAACAGATTATACCTCCGTTGACCCGTAAAGGGTTGCTGTTGACAACCCGTGGTGCACTTGGCGGTTATCAGCTGTCCCGTACACCTGCTGAAATCACTGTAGAAGAAATTTTGGTAAGTGCAGAAGGCAATTTATTTCCAGTCAATTGTATGAAAGATAACCCTAACCTGTGTGAGTTCATGTCAGACTGTGAGACTCTTCCTATTTGGGAAGGATTGTACAATGTTATTTCAAATTACTTAAAAGGAATTACATTACAGGATATTCTGAACCAGACTACATCTTCAAATTAAAGAATTACCCTTTCTGTAAGCTCGACCTTTTTGAATCGGTTCAACTGTTCGTTCAGTTCTCCGACGATCATTTCATTTTTTCCTGCTTCTATCGTTGTATTGGTAACAGAATCAAGAAGCTCTGATGTGTCTTCACCTGCATGGATCACAACTGTCACGCTTTCTTCAACTGCAGATGTGATTCCCTGAATCCCACCGGCAATATCTTCCGATATTTTACGCAACTGCGTTGCGCTCTTTTTGAATGAATTCAGCAACTGACTCATTGATTCAGTATCTTTCTTATAATCTCCTGCAAGCTCAACAAAATCATCATAATCATTCAGAACATTTCTATCCATATAAATCATAATTCCTTCAGCATTTTTTACAAGCTCTTCTACTGCATCGGTGACCATATGACTGATATTCTGAATATCACTAGCCGTTTCTTTTGTATTTTCAGCAAGTTTTCTGATTTCATCAGCTACAACTGAAAATCCCTTTCCTGCCGTTCCTGCACGCGCTGCTTCTATTGATGCGTTCAGTGCCAATAAGTTCGTCTGCGCCGAAATTCCAAGTATGTTTTCTGTCAAAATATTTATTCTTTCAACTGATCTGCTGCTTTTTATCGCTTCATCCATAGACTCACGAATTGATCCAATCATATCCAGCGTTTCTTCTTTACTATGATGTGTCTTTTCATACAACTGATCTGCATGTACAGCAATCATACTGATCCTTTCAGAATTCTGTTTTGCCTGTTCCTCCATTTGATCCGCTGAAACAAGCACTTTTTGAGCTCCTGCATCTATTGTCGCAAGTGTACTGTTTATTTCCTCCATGCTGGCTGAAAGTTCATTCAGTGATGAAGAAATATTCGATGTCAGTTCTTTTGACTGATTCATATGATTGTATATGATTTCCGAAGATCCATGAATGACTTCTGAACCAGACTTGATCGATATCATGGCTGTCTGAAGCATTTCGAGAAACCGATTGATCCCATCAATGATCTGGCCAATCTCATCTTCTGACTGATTCATGAGCCGCAGTGTTAAATCTCCCTGGTTGTCTTCTAACGCCTCGATGATTTTACCAAAATCCTGATTTACATTCTTTAATGGTCTGATAATCGTCTTCATACTCATACCAAAAGATACCGCTGCCGCAATTATAAAAAGTATCGCCATTCCCCAGATAATGACTGTTGAGCGGTTTACTCTCGAGTGAACAAGTGTAATTTCATGTGCAATACTTTCATCCAGAACCTGCTGAAATGCTATTTCAGCAGTATTCATATTTTGCAGAGCAATACTTAATTGTTCCATATCAATCAGCTCCGTTCTGTCCTTTTGAACCATAACTTGATCCAAAAAACTTTTTATGCTTTCAGAATATGGCTGATAGATGTTTTCAAGATTTGGATTCATAGCCTTTTTAGAAAATTCCGCGCAAATTTGTCCAATCCGTTCCTGTGCATTTCGCACATTCTCAACAGAACTTTCCACCCCGGCTATACTGCCTGCATTCCCTGCATCCGATTCCAGTTCATAAGACTGCAGTAGCATCCGAATGTTACTTATTTCCTTGTTCAGCTTGATCTGCTGGTACTCCAGATCAACAAAAGAATCCGAGATCAGATCTGCTGAAAGTTGCACCTGTGTATTGGTCACTCCACTTAGTACCGTGTTCAGCGTAAATAAAAATGTTAAAAAAAACAGAATCATAAAGATTCTAACTGCAATTGAATTGCGCATCATGCCATCCTCCCAATTTTGTGCTTCGTGTTGCACATTTGGTTGTTATGATAACATAATAGAATCTTATCTAATTCTTTTGGACATAAATGGTTGATTTTCAGGCATGAACTGCAAAAAACTATACAAATATCCTATCTTTTTACTTGTAAATCTTTAATTACCATTACATACTGATAAAAAAGGAGGTATCCCATGGAATCTAAAAAATCTACTTACCTGAAAGATGTTTTGATCTGCTCCCTTGGTGCTTATGGAGGCCCAGAAGCACACTATGGTGTTTTTACTGACCAGCTTGTATTAAAAAAGAAATATCTTACCGAAGAAGAACTGATTGAACTGATCGCACTGACTGGGATTCTACCCGGTCCAAGCAGCACGCAGACTATCGTTGCAATTGGTTATAAATTAGGAGGACCCGTCCTTGCGTTACTCACAATGCTTGTTTGGTCTGTCCCTGTACTCGTTTTCATGACAGTCTTATCCTTCATCAGCCAGATATTCTCCGCATTGCATGTATCCAATGACATTTTAAAGTTTATAGGTCCCATGGCCGTCGCATTTGTTTTAACTGCCGCTTTCAATATTGGCAAAAAAGTAATGAAAGACGCCGTTACGATCCTATTATTTCTATTTGGCTTGATTACTACTTATTTTATTCATGAACCATGGATCTACCCACTCGTTCTTCTCTCTGGTGGTGTTGTAAGCATCTTCGTTTCAAAAGAAAAGAATATCTGGAATCATGTTAAGCTTGATCCCCCTTGGCGCTATCTGATCTCATTTTTTGTCTTTGCTGTGGGCAGTCTTGCCATGAGCCTGATCTGGAAAAATCAGATCATCATTCTATTTGAACATTTTTACCGATATGGCTATCTTGTGATCGGCGGTGGCCAGGTCGTTGTTCCATTCATGTATAGTGAGCTGGTCGAAATCAGTCGATCCATGACGAATCAGGAGTTTTTAACAGGATATGGTCTTGTACAAGGGCTGCCCGGACCGATGTTCAGTTTTGCAGCATACGCAGGTGGTATGTCCGCTCGTGGAAACGGCGTCTTGCATCAGATACTGGGCGCATTGGCCGGTGGTATTGGCATTTTTCTCCCCGGTATCCTGCTCATCTTTTTTGTTTATCCTGTATGGGAAAAATTAAAACAGATCAAAGGAATCAGATTATCATTAAAAGGGATCACGTCAGTTGCCGGTGGACTGATTGCCGCATCAGGATTGTTGCTTTTACAAAAAAACGGGCTTACCTTTACTGCACTTTTCTATACCCTTTTTGTCTGCATCCTAATCCTAACAAGAAAAATCCCTGCACCTCTGATCGTGATCCTTACATTGATCTGTGGCTTATTATTCTAATTTCAGGTCGTCTCTCTTTCGACCAGAACGACCGGTAGTACTGTTCTGCTTGGTGTGATTTTCCCTTCTGATGCCATGATCAGAAGTTCTACTGCTGTATGTGCCATTTCTTTGATTGGCTGATGAATCGTCGTAATCCTTGGTGTTGTCAGCGACGCAACGTTTACATCATCAAATCCTACTATTTTCATCTGATCAGGTATTTTAATTCTTTTTTTTGCACATACCTGGATCAGCTGTGCTGCAATCAGGTCACTGCTTGCAAAGATTCCATCTGTTTCAGGATGTTCTTCCAGCACCTTTTCAATGAAATCATGGTACTCCAACGCATTATATTCACTGGCACTTGTCACAATTTCATAATGAGAGACTTGTTTCTGCCTGCAGACCTCTTCAAACCCAGCTGCTCTCTGGTCTGCGGGCATAGCCGTTTCTCTGACACCACTGAAGTGAATCAGATGTTTACATCCTTTTTCAATCAAATGTTTTGCTGCCAGCTTTCCGCCTTGAAAATTATCACATTCTACCATGGCCGTACCATTTTCAAGATATCGTTCTATCGTGATAAGAGGTACATTCAGCTCTTTGAATTCCTTTATTTCTATGTTACCGCTGCAAATAATAATACCCGTAACGCGGTTCCTGGTACACATATCCAGATACTCTTTTTCCCGCTCATCTTTTTCCTGCGAATTAAATAGCAAAATCTTATATTTTCTGTGGTATGCTTCATTTTCAAGATTACTGATCAATTCTGCAAAATAAGGATGCCTGATATGTGGTACGATCACACCAATGGTAAAGGTAGATTTCTTGGATAAAGATCTGGCAAGTTCATTTGGATGGTAGTTCAGTCTTTCCATCGCTGAATAAACATTTTTTCTTGTCTCTTCACTTATATACCCTCTGTTGTTCAAGACCCTTGAAACGGTGCTAACTGTAAGACCTGTCTCTTTTGCCACATCCTTTAACGTTGCCATGTCTGCTCCTATCTGAATTAATCCACATGATTCTATTCCTGCTTCATTTTATATAATTGACTTATTATTCTGATGAATCGAAAATAGCTTCCATCTTTTTGTATCATTCCAGTCGATTAAAATACTGTTATGTTTTCTGGTCAATTGAAATGCTCCAGTTATTATACCATGATTCGCCGTTACTTCAAAGATAACGTCATCCAGTAAAAAAGAAAAATCTTTAATCTTTTCTCCAACATAAATCTGCTGCTCATTCATTTGAATCATGCCATGATCAGAATTGTACTGTATCAGATTTCCGTACAGATCTATTGTAAAATCATACCCAGCATCATTTCGTTCTGTCATTCTTTCAATCAATAAAGTTGTTTCATTCTGATCAGGTATGTTCAGACAGCACCTTTCGGATCGCACCTCCTGTTTCGAACAACAGGGCAATTCAATCCGCTCTGTATAGTTAAAGAGCTCACGAACATAATTCAGTGCCAGTTTGTATTCACCATTGTCTTCCACCAATGTGATTTCACGCGGAATTCCCATTGCACCGGTATAATACCTGCATGCTTTTGGCTGGACTTCTTTTTGATAAAATTCAAGTCTGAGCCACGGTATGGTTATTACTCTGTCACAAACACCGGAAACAGTCTGTGCTGCATATGGAATCTGGTTCATATAAGCATGATGTCTGACTCCGTCCCAAATAAAATGATAGCCATCAAAGCTTCCAAAATAATAATACCCATCCGCAGACCAGAAAACCCAGTGTTCTTTTCCATTTTTATCCTTAAGACAAAATAAATCCGGGCATTCCCATGCCTGATCTAATGAAAATCTATGCGAAACTGTGAATTTTTCAAGATTCTCAGATCTCAGAACTGCAAATTCATTTTCTTTCAGCCAAAGACACATAATATAGCTGTTTGAGTTTTCATGCCAGAATACTTTTGGATCACGGTTCTCCTGCTCAATAGATTCTGTTACTCCGCTCTCCATCTTCGTCAATGTATATCCTTCATCCAGACTATATGCAATTCGTTGTGTGGAAGGCTTATTCTCTGACCAAGGTGTAATCCCTCCTGCTGCTGTATAAAAAAATACAGATGCATCACAGGGCAGACCCAGATAACCCTTCTCATTGATGATACCACATCCTGAAAACATCATTCCGTGTTCATCCGGAAATAATACGGCATCCTGTTCAGTCCAATAAAGCAGATCATGGCTGGTGGCATGCCCCCAGCTCATGTTATTCCACTTAATATGAAATGGATTATATTGATAATACAAATGATACACACCATCCTTATAATGTAATCCATTTGGATCATTGATCCAGGAGTGTTGTGCTGTAAAATGGATGGAGGGGCGCTCCGGAGGTGCATCATTACCGTTTTGTTCATCACACACGGCATGAAAGAACACTTCCGGAACCTCTCCTTTTAGGATGATAGTTTTATCGGTAAATTGCTTTACCGGAAAACGGGCATAGTAATCAAACGGATACGCTTGTTGTGTTTCCGTCTGCAGGACAGGGATCCTGAACTCAAAAATTTTCTTTCTGACATTCTGATCCAGCAAAAAAATTTCTATCAGCTTCTCTTCCCCGGCAATATTGATTGGGAAATATAATGTATCTGTTTTTATGATTTGTAAAATTTCTGACATGCTATAACTCCAGTTTCACCATTTTGTGAGATGTTGGTTCTGAATACAGAATATTTATTTTCCGGGTCTCAAAGTCTGCAAACAATTCAGATCTTTCCTCCCCTTGAACACGTACAATATGTAACTGTGAACCATTGTTTTCTATCTCAAAGCTTCCCGAAAAAGAAGGATGATTATTTCTAAATTCCATAAGTCTAATCAGTTTCTGTACAACTTCTGTCTGTACCTGTTCATTTATTTCATCCATTGAATAATAATGTCTGTTTATATTTCTTCCAATTTTAGTCTCTTCCAAAAGCTGGAGATCATTTTTCCCAGCCAGCAGACCAACATAATAGATCTGTGGAATACCAGGTGCAAAGAACTGCACTGCTCTGGCAAGCAGATATGCATCTTCATCATCTCCCAATGCCGAAAAATAAGAACAGTTCACCTGATAAATGTCAAGATTATTGTAAGCTGCCGTGTTATATATTTTCTTTACATTTGCTCCAAATTTAAAGATATCCTCTTTGGTCTTCTCAATTTCTTCATCCGGAAGCAGATCTTTTACGTCAACGACCCCTATTCCATCATGTGTATCCAGAGTCGTAAATTGTTTTCTGGGACATATTTCCAGCCAGTTCTTAAGATACTTCAGATCTTTATAATAAATTGCATGTAGAAGTAAAAATGGCAGTGCAAAATCATAAACATAATAGTCTTTTTCAGCGATCCTTTGCTGCATAGAATAATGTTCGTGTATTTCCGGCAGCAACTGTGCACCGTAAGGTTCTATGATCTTCTCACATTCATCTAAAAATTCCCACACATCAGGTTCAATAAAGAAGCAGCTGGTTCCTGCTTTTTTTGTTGCATAGGCAAACGCATCCAAGCGGATCATAGAAGCCCCATGTCCACATAATGTAGTAAGATTATCACGGATAAAGTTCTTTGCCGCGTCACTTTTACAGTTGATATCGATCTGCTCTTCATCAAATGTACACCAGACCTTTTCCTGCGTCCCATCAGAAAAATGAGACATGGTATATGGTGCTCTTGGTTTTCTTTTATAGATCACATCTACCTGCTCCTGGGTCGGTTCTCCATTTTCCCAAAAATCCTTGAACCTTATAAATAAATCTTTATATTCTGAAGCATCCTTATTTTGCAGAAAGTCCTTGTAGTATTCACTTTGTGCAGAAATATGATTGATCATATAATCGAACATCAGATAATAATTTTCAGAAAGGCCCTCGATATCCTTCCAGTCTCCAAAAGCCGGTTCTACTTTGTGATAATCCATTGGTGCAAATCCTCGATCCCCTGAAGAGGGAAAAAATGGAAGGATATGAACGCCACCGATTGCTTTTGAGAAATAAAGATCCAGAACAGTTTTAAGATCTTTTAAGTTATTTCCTAATGAATCTGAATAGGTGATCAGCATGCATTTATTTTCAATTTCTTTTTTCATTTGTATCATTTTGGACAAGAGTCCTTCCTTTCTAGACAATAAAAAGAGGTATCAATACGCTCGTATCATGATTTGACGGCTCCGGCAATTACCCCACTGATGATCTGTTTTTGCAAAAACAGGTATAAGACCAGAACAGGGGCCACAATCATAACCAGTGCTGCCATAATGACTCCATAATCTGCTGAATATGTTCCATAAAATGCATATGTAGATAACGGTAATGTGAAAATCTGCTTTCTTCCCAGTACAAGGGATGGAAGAAGATAATCATTCCAAAATGCCAGAACATTCAATATGACCAGCGTTGTTGTTGTTGGTTTTAACAACGGAAACACGACTCGAAAAAAAGTCTGAGTTTTCGTGCATCCATCAATACAGGCTGCCTCTTCAAGCGAGAGCGGTATATTACTTTTAATAAATCCATGATAAATAAATACGGACATGCTCATTGCAAACCCTGTATGCATAAAGATAAGTGTAAATCTGCTATTGAGCACATGAAGACCCGCTCCATAAATCGAGACCAGCGGTATCATGATCGCCTGGAATGGAATGATCATGGAAGCTGCCATGAGTGAGAACATAATTGTGGAAAATAAGTTTTTAGATCTTGTAAAATAATAAGCTACCATGGCTGCCAGAATAATAACTGCGATGGTGCTGAGTCCAGTCACCATAAGCGAATTGCCAAACGCTTTCACAAAGTCCATTTTTTCGAATGCCTTAACATAATTTTCCAGACTATAACCCTTTTTTGCGTAAAAAGAAAATGGGTTCGTAATAATATCCCTTTTCATTTTAAATGAGTTCAGAAAGATCAACGCAAATGGAACCATATAAATGACAAATAAAAAGGCTGTAACTAAAAAACCGGCACTTTCCAGAAGAAACCGTTTCATACCTCCAACTTTTTTGCTTTTTTCCATTATGCTTCAACCTCCTTTCTCTTACCAAAATAGATCTGTAATCCGCTGATACAAGCTACGATTAAAAAGAGAAACAATGCCTCTGCCTGTCCTACTCCATAATTTCTTGATGTAAATGCTTTCTCATAAACATGCATTGCAACAAGCCTTGTCGTTCCATATGGTTCTCCTCCTGTCAAAGTCAGGTTGACATCATAGACCATGAAGGCACGTGACAGTGTAAGGAACATACAGATAACAAAAGAAGGTACCATAAGTGGTATCATGACGCTTTTGATTTTTTGTATCCCTGTGGCTCCATCAATGCTTGCGGCTTCCAGTACATCCGTTGATAATGTTGTAAATCCCGCTATATAAATCAGCATCATATATCCCGATAACTGCCAGACCGTTACGATTACCAGAGACCAGAATGCTTTCCCCGGATCCGAAAGCCATGAGGACGAAAAGATTCCCCATCCTGTCGCTTCTCCGACATTAACAAGAACTCTTGAAAAAACGAACTGCCAGATAAATCCCAATACGACACCACCGATCAAGTTAGGTGTGAAAAATCCTGTTCTGAAAAAATTCTGACCTTTTAAACCATTTGTAAGGGCATAGGCTAACACAAATGCCAGAAGATTGACCAGTATGACTGAAAAAAAGACATATTTCAAAGTAAGACCCATTGAGGACCAGAATTGCGCATCCTGAAATACGGCAAGATAATTGGTCGCCCCAACAACATTTTTCACTTTACTTACGCCGTCCCAATCTGTCAGTGTCAGATAAAATCCATATAGAAAAGGAACCATGACGACTGCACAGAACGTAATACAGCCCGGCAACGCAAAAATCAGAAGATTTTTTATTTTTTCACCCTTTTTTCTACCCATACTACCCATCTTCGTACCTCTCTTCTTAAATTCAAATCAGAAGTTCTTAATTTTGGGCGCCTGTTACAGCGCCCAAGTTTCCATCCGTCTTACTTATTTCTGTGATGTCCAATATGCATCGATCTCAGAAGCAAGGCCTGCTTTATCAGATTCACCTGCAATGTATTTCTGCATGGAAGCTCCAAGTACGCTCCAGTGATCAGAAGGTGCAATGAAAGATGAAGAGAATACTTTACCTGATTCCAGTCTGCCCTGGATATCTTTTCCAAGTGGATCAAGTGCTGCATACGCGTTGTTTGAGCATGCAGGGATAATTGCTGCAGTTTCAACTAACATTTTCTGTCCACTGTCTTCATATACGATCCAGTTCAGAAATTCTTTTGCAGCCGCACGCTGAACATCTGTTGCCTGTACAGCATCGATCATGACCTGTTTGGATGCTGATGCCTGAATCCCGTTGTTTGCAAAATCTGCAGTGTCATTTCCGAGTACAAATGGTAAAAATCCATATTCAGCATCTGCTGAAGCGCCTGCATCAGCGATATTTGGCCATGCCCAGCATCCATTTGCCCAGATTGCTGCGTCTCCATCAGCCAGGAAGATCGGGTCTTGTTCATATAAAGCGCCAAGTGGATCTTCACCATTAATATTGTATTCAAGAAGCAGATCCAATGTGGTAAGGAACTGTTCAAATCTTTCGTAATCTTCTACTTTCAGGGAACCGTCTTTTAACTTTGTTATTAATTCAGTACTTCCTGCTGTTGTTCCATCATAGGTGTCATAAATAAAGCCTAACTGATGTGCTGCAAGTGACCAGTCTTCTTTTGAAATAACTACTGGACTTTCCATCCCAGCTGCTCTCAGATCTTCAAGAAGCTTCTTTAAAGAATCATAGGAGTTGATCGTTGCCGGATCAAATGTCGTACCAAGTGTTTCTTCAATTGCTCCTTTATTATAGATCAAACCTCTTCCTTCAACACAAAATGGAAAGCTATATACTTTGTCATCAATTTTTGTGACCTGATTTTCGCATTCACTGACCCATTTCTCTGAAGACAGATCTACTGCATATTCTTTCGCAAGTGCAACGACATCTGTTGTATCAAGCATTGCCATGGTAGGTGCAGTACCTGAGTTATAAGCACTTGTGATCTTGGTATATGGAGATTCTCCTGCTCCACATGCAATGATCTCTACGCTGATTCCAGTCTCTTCCTCAAAAGTCACTGCCATTTCTTCAAGTGCAGCCTGAATTTCACCTTTGCTGTTCAAGAAAGAAATTTCTGTGCCTGCAAGATCAGCCTGTGCAGATTCTTCTGCTGGTGTTTCTGTTTCTTCTGTTGATTCTGTTGTCTCTGTTGTCTCTTCCGTTGATTCTTCTGCTGTGCTATCTGTTGCCGGTGAAGTCTCCTGACTTCCACAGCCTGCGGTCATTCCCATGACCATACTTGCAACTGCAATGATCGCTATTACTTTCTTAAATTTCATATCTTTCCTCCAAATAAACGATTTCCATTGTTACGTTCCCATTCCCCGATAAATCCATCCAAAATACAACTGCGCATTGTTGTATTCTCAAAATATCATATTCATATTCATGTGTCAACCGGTTGATATATATTCATTACATATAAACAAATTATTACCCTATATTTTTGTGCATATTTACATACATATTATAAGTTTCATCATGATGAATGTAAAAAAACTACTATCATATGTTCAAATAGTAGTTTTTTTACACTGTATTTCTTTTTATTCTTATGTCAATCGATTGTTATTTTATATTTTTCAAAATGTAAATCTTATTTTAGAATACGGATTCCTGCCTGCCTTCTGGCTTCATCAAGTATCTTCATGACCAGCAATGACTGATTCAGTTTTTCATGGCTTAGTTTCGTATCCTGATTCGCTACGATCTGTTGGAATGCCTCTAATTCATAATAAAATCGGTCAGGTATATGATTCAACTCATAATTTACTTCCCTTCCATCATTACCATGAAATGAAACATCATGCATAACATTAGTCGGAGATGCCGAATACAGATAACCTTTGTCTCCCTGAATGCTCATACTGACTGGTGCTTCGCAGTCTTTTGCCGCAATACAGACGCACTGAAATGTAGGATATTCCAGTATCAGAATCCCGGATGTATCTATATTACGTTCAATATTTGCATGATAAGAAATCTTGGATGGTTCACCAAATAATCCGGCGACCAGATGGATATTATATACATTTAGATCCATCAATGCACCACCTGACATCTCAGGATCAAACACCGGAAGGATCACGCCCTGTTTAAATTGGTCGTATCTTTTTGAATATTGTGTATAATTCATTTGAACTATTTTGATTGCCCCAAGATCAGGAATATGTTCTTTTATTTTTATGAAGTTTGGGTAATATTGATTTGTAATCGCCTCAAATAAAATTACATTCTCCTTCATGGATAACTCTGCAAGCTCAACAGCCTGTTCATAATTTGAAGTAAATGGCTTTTCTAAAATAACATGTTTCTGCTTTTGCAATGCCTTTCTTGCATACTCATAATGTACATGATTAGGGACCGCAATATATATAGCATCAATTTCTGTATCATTTAACATTTCATCATAATCCAGATACATTTTATTGATTGAATATTCATTGGACAATTGATTTAATTTTTCTTTACTGCTTATTCTGCCACAAATTGCGATCACATTAAAATTTTCAAGCCTTGCTGCTGCTTTCAGAAATTCCGGGACAATACTTCCCGCTCCAGCTATTCCGATTTTCATTTTGTTCTGCCTTTCTTATAAAAATTTCTCAAGTCCTTTTAAAAGTGATGGAACCCAGACCTGATAGTGATCCATCCCATCATATACTTCATACTCTATCTGCAGTCCTTCATAATCTCGTTCCCTTATGATTTCTACGAATTTCCAGATGGGCACCAGAAAATAATGATTTGATTCATCTCCGCCGACCGTCATATAGATATTGGCACTCAATGTATCTGATCTTTCAGAAAATTCTTCTTCAAAATCAAACAGATTCTTACCATCTGTACTTTCAAAAAAAGTAGGACTTGCAAGTATATAATTTTTAAAAACATTTTCTGTTATACTGTCGCTCTGCAGGAGGGAATAGATCATAAAATATCCGCCAAATGAAGCCCCGCAGAAAGTACGGTTCTCGGTATCGACCGGATAGTTTTCTTCCACATAAGGAAGCACCCCTTCTATAATCATTTTCAAGAATTCATCAGGGCGGCGCAGTAGATCTCGTTCTCGAATCGTATCAAAGTCATAGTCATCCGGATATCCAATGCCGACCAAAATAAATTTTTCTGTTTTTCCTGACTGATACAGATCTCTGATCGCCTTATAATCTTCTCTTCTCCAATAACAGTCCGTCAGATAAACGACTGGGTATTTCTTATTTTCATCCAGATTATCAGGCAGACAAATATCAATAACAAAGGTATCATCAATATCATCCGGAAAAACTTCTGTCTGGGTCCATAAGTCTTTTTGGACCGTATCGCCAATGACTAGGGGAATTGTATCTGCTACAGTTTCTGACCCCTTCGAGATTTCAGTTGTCGTTTCATTGGTCAGTTGCTGAGGATAAATTAAAATATTTGAATTTGCAAGATAATTCAAATCCTTTGCGATCTCATCGTACTCCATTTCTCCCAGACCACATATACTGATCACTTCGCCTATCGTTGCATTCTGTAGATCCTGTCTCTGATAGTGCGTTTCATAAGTCCACCTGGCCTTCTGATATCCTGGAATTACCTTAGACGCTTCAACATAAGTGTCATCTGGCGTTTCTGTAAAACGCTGATAGGCATTTTTAAGACCCTCCATCTGGATCATTGAAAAATACTCATCAACAATCTTCTGCTCCTGAATCATAGGCAGTGAATTGATTTCCAGATTGTTTTCTTTTGCGATGTTTATTCTTGTTTGAAATCCTTCCTCTGAATATACTGACATGTATTTTGCAAAATCGTATGCTTCTTTCGGATATCTGGTATTTTTCGAGATGAATAAGAAATCCGGTACAACACAGGTTTTTTCTCCCGGAAGTCCCATAAAATCAATTTCTTCAGATAACTTTGCATTATAACCTGCCGCCCACGTTCCATCAAATTTAAAGGCGATCCTGCCTTGATTCCAGGCTTCCCAGTCATTTTCTGATTGCATGGATTGTTTATCAGCATTGTCAAGTAATGCAAATGTATACTTTCCAGTATTTAACTCTTTTGTCAAATTAACAGCTGCCTTAAATTCATCAGAATCCAGATTAAGCTTCCCCCCATCCCAGGAAAACCATCCCATCTGCTGATTCGATGCTGCCGGATACCATTCGCAGAAACTTCCTGCATCTGCGAGTCCGATCCTTCCTTCTTTTAGATCTGTGCTTTTCTTAATATATGAAATAAATTCTTCCGGGGTGATCTGTGCCTCAGGCTTTTCTAATCCTGCCTGAGACAGGACTTTCCTATTATAAAAATACCCATAAAGATACAATGCTGCCGGTATTGCAATGACTTTTCCCTTAATGTAAGTGGCATCTGTAAGAGCTTTCGGAATCTGCTCCCAGTCGGGATTTTTATCCACTATATCCGTCAGATCAAGCCCCCAATTGTTTTCAGCAACCGTTGCATTTCCACTGTACATAAAAACATCCGGTATCGTTTCGTTCTCAATTGATGCATTCATAGCTTGGTCATAATTGGATACAAATGCTTCCTCTATCACAACTCTGACTTCCGGGTGCTCTCTTTGATACGCCTCGATCATTCGTCTTTCAAGACCGTTCTCTTCAATGGTTCCAAGATTCCATGCCGCATAGTGGATTATGACCTTAGGTCGATTCAAAATAAAGATCATTGCCACAATACCAATAAGTATAATAACCACGAAAAATAAATACTTATTATACGCTTTCATCCGGAAGGGATTCAAAAATCTCATAAATCTCACCTATATTTTCCATCAACACATCTACTACTTCAATCGCAAATTGTTTACCCTTTTCTTTTTCCATGTAGGAAATTGTATCTTCAAAGCTCCATTTTGGTTTATAACAACGCTTGGAAAGAAGTGCATCAAATACATCTGCTACTGCTACGATCTCACATTCTCTCGGAATTTCCCCAGCTTGTTTTCCCTCGGGATACCCCTTTCCATCACTGCGCTCATGATGATATAATGCTATTTTTGCTGCTAATTTTAGTACAGGTAATTTTGAATCTTTAAAAATATTATACCCAATGATCGTGTGTTCTTTAATATTTTCAAATTCTTCCTGCGTTAATTTACCTGGCTTAAGAAGAATTGCATCTGATATACCGATCTTACCAACATCATGCATGATACTTGCCAGTGAGATCGCCTGTACCATATCCTGATTAAATCCCATTTTTTCAGCAATACAGGATGAGATCTTTGAAACTCTTTTCAAGTGATTTGCAGTAGAATCACATCGATTCTCAACAATTTCACTAATCCTGAAAATAATCTCTTTCTGTGTTTCATTTGCATTCATATTCAGAATAAAATTGTCGATTGCAAGCGAAAAATTAGTTAGGAACAACTTAATCAGTTCAATGTTCTCATTGCTGATATCTGCTTCCAGTACTATATAGTTTTTTACAAGTTTATCAAGATTCTGTTTATAGATTCCCAGATAATTACCTTCTCTGATCACAAGTTCAGGTTCATCAGATCCTTCAAAACGTTCAATCAATTTTTTAAGATGCAATGGACAATTATTCAGATCTAGATTCTGTCCGATCAGCTTTTCATATTTTCCTGTTCCTGCAAGTACTTGTGCCGATTCCATGATCTTGATAAATGCCATACCATTCATGGCATATTTATCATCTCTCACATAAAAGGAATCTACTTCAACATCATATAAAGCAATGACCTGATGCAGCATACCATTTAAGAACTCAGTAAAAGAATGATACTTAAATAAATCCTGTGATGCATGAATTATCCGGTTAAGACCTTCTTTATGACGATCCAGCGCTTTAATATTTTTGTGTGCTCTCAGACAGACATACATTGTACTGACCAGTTTCTGTACCGTGAGTTCTGCTTTAGATTTATAATCATCAATTTCGTAATCAACGATGATGCGCTCTTCAGGAGCGACTCCCGGCTGACCGGTCCTTAAAATAATACGCGTCAGATTGTTGTTCATTACCTCACGCATGAATTTAACGACTCTTAATCCGGATTCATTGTCCTCCATAACAACATCAAGTAAAATGATCGCTGCATCAGGATTTTTTTTCAATACTTCAATTGTTTCTTTTTCGGAAAAGGCATCAATAAACTCGAGACCGACCCCTTCCATCTGAAATCCTTTTAATACAAGTTTTGTCATCCTGTGTACTTCATCATCATCATCAGAAATAATGACCTTATATGGCTGCTTTTTCAGTTCTGGAAAATTAGTTTCCAAAGCATCCTCCTGTAGGTCCATAGAATCGAGTTTCATATTATCCTGATTCAGTTCGATAAAATCTTTCTTATCCATGCAAGCTGTCCTCCTGTAGTGGTATGGTAATCGTAAATTTTATGCCTTTTCCTGTTTCACTCTCAACTTCTATTTTTCCATCCAGTTTCTGTGTAACCAGATTGTATACGATACTTAACCCAAGACCACTGCCACCCTGCTGTTTATTTGTTGTATAGAACGGTGTAAAGATCAGTTTCTTTTGTTCTTCTTCTATTCCACATCCATTGTCTTCATAGATCAGATATAATTGTTCAAACTGTCTGAACGCTTTGATCATCATAATACCGTCAGTTCTGTTCTTAAATGCATGTGTCAGGGAATTCAGTATAAAATTAGTCAAAATCTGTGCGATCACGCCCGGATAACTTCTGACAACAAGCTCTTCATCACAGGAAATCTGTATCTGATGTCCGGTATTTTTATATTCATGGACCAGACTTGTTACAACATCCTGCACACATTGTTTTATATAAAAATCTTCAATATTTTCAGATACCTGGTTCACTGCAATTTTTTTAAAGCTCTGTATGATTTTACTTCCACGTTCAAGATTATATTGCAAGAGTTCCAGACTTTCATTCATCGTCTCCATATATTCAAGAAGATTCTGTTTTGTAAAGTTACCTTCTACCAATGATTTTCTGCAATCATGGTTTATCTTTTGCATATAAGTAGACGTTGTTACACCTATTCCAAGTGGCGTATTGATCTCATGTGCGACGCCGGCGACCAATGTTCCCAGTGCCGCCATTTTTTCACGCTCATCAAACCTTTGCTGATGCATTTTTAATGATTCAACCATTTTATTAATATCTGCAGCAAGCGCCCCGATTTCATTTTGTTCTGGGATGTCAATTTTCACATCAGTTGACCCTGATACTATTTTTTCCATATCTTTCTGTATCTTAATGACAGGACTTAAAACCTGGCGATTGATCTGACGAAATGTAATAGCAACACATAACGAAATTAAGATAACAAACAAAAGTGTTAATATTACGATACTACTATAATCAGTCTGTTTCTGAAAAACAATAACTGACCAGTCATCCGATTCACCTGGAAGATCGATCGGCCGATATGCACAGACAATGATCTGATTGTTTTCCTTAAACTGAAAGGACTGTGTTTTCATATCAAGTGCATTAGATATAATTGTTTCCATAGAATGAGATATACTGATCTTTTCCACAGCAGTAACGATCTGCCCTTTTTGATCAAGTTTATAATTACCATTCTCATCAAAAATAACATTTCGTTTGGTACGCTCAATATAATTGATATATTCACCCGGTTTCATTTCAGAGCTTGTAAGCACAGTTCCTTGGCTATCAAGAACGAGATAGGCAATATCATCATTCCAATATTCTCCAATTTTTTTCTGGATGGAGGATAATGTAAGATCTGCTCCGTAGATTCCGTACAAGATTTTATTTTCATAAATAGGAAGAAATATAGAAGTGACAAGATCCTGATCATTGACTGAAATATAAGCATCACTTACAAAACCAATCGGCAATTCCTTCATTTGTCTGAACCACCACCGATCAGATCTGTCAGCAAGCTCTCCGCTGGAACGAATTGTCTGCATCCCGTTCAGATCCTGAATGTAGATATGAGTGAATTGCGGAAATTGTTCTACTGCTTTGCTTAAAACCTCCTGCCCCTCTTCATTTCCTTCAATTACATCATTGTTTTGTGAAATCAGTATAGAATTGCGATATGCTCCATTTACAAATTCATTGACATTTGTTGCAATCGATACTGACAGTGCTTCAGTTGTATACACCGTTTTTTCCTTTAACTTACTGTATACAAGAAGACTATTCGACAACTGTAATATGGCAAACGGAGTGCTGATAAGAAGTATTACCGTAAGAATGATCCGTGCTCTGAGCGAATGTAATAAATGCTGTGTCATAATTTCTCCTGTTTAACATTGCATTTCGACAATTGAGGTTTATATATTTTTATATTCTATCTATTCAGTATATACTTTTCTTCTTTTTGATACAATTGTTTTGTCTCTTTCAGTGTAAATCTTTTTTCTGAAAGTAACTTTCCCTCTGCTAAGATTCCATTTAATTCCAGGTTTTCCAGGCATCGGGCTGAAACCCTACGGTTGCCATTTTCCCATTTCGAACGATCGGCGTGATCAGAACCTGCTGATTCTCCAATACCTTTTCTTCACGGTCTTCTTCGGCAAGATATTTGATCAGGCTGATGGTCTCCTGATCTTTGCACTTCGGATTGATCATTTTTTCAAGACCACCTACTGACTGTCTCACACTAATAAACTCACCCTTGCTCATTACCTTTTCTTTCAGATCAATAAATTGAAATTTAATATTTCTTTCTTTAAAATAGCGCTGTGCCTTTTTTGTTTCAAAACATTTTGTTGTTCCAAAAATCTGAATATTCATATTGTCACCTCTCGTATCTGTAATAAATTAATTATAGCTGAAAAATATCATCCAAGAAAGTCAAAAAAAGCGCTTCTTTCAATTATGAAAAAGCACTTTTGAGAATTTCTATTTATTGTTTTAATTTATTGATTTAAAAAGAACAAAGTCTCCTCGTCATTACAGATTTTTGCATCCTGTGTTTT
>JAQVCQ010000124.1 GCA_028689715.1 Lachnospiraceae bacterium | reverse complement strand
CAGTCGGTAACAATTGCTGAATTTTGTTACGAAGTGTACTCGTCGTATGCCCTTCACCGCCAACAATCAGATATGTTTTTGCAACATTTGCCAGCATGGCTTTTGCAAGTTCGTCTCCACCACAAATAATACTTCCACCAAACAACACCATGACATCAGCCTGTCTGATTCCGAATCTTTTCTGTAGTTCGTTCTGCGTAAGCTCCTCCACATCACGTCTTCCGCAGAATAAGCTCAGCGTGTTAATTGCATTTACAATTGTTGCCTTTACCGTCAGTTCCTTCATTAAACGTTCTCCATAAAGATATTCTGGGTACAAATTTAAAAATTACTATGCTTTTTAGCTTTTTATTTCTTATGAAATCTTGAAAACATTACAGTTTTTTTGCATTTTGTTTGTAAGCTCGGATAAATTCTGTGCCGCAGAAGCAACTTCCTCGGTGGAAGCATTCATTTCTTCTGCTATACTGTTGATTTCCTGTGTAGAAGCAGATATTTCTTCTGATACAGATGCTGCCTGACTTATCTTACTGATCATCTCATTCTTATCTGATTGGAGCTGTTCTGATGCATCATTTACTTCTTGCATCTGGGGCACGATTACATTGATCGAGTCGCGTATCTTCTCAAATGATGCAAGCGCTATCTCAACTGTCTCTATCTGTTTTTGCAATTCTTCTGACATTACCCTGGATCCACTGATCATCGTATCACCGTTCTGAACGATGTCCCCAATGAGTACTGTTATGTTTTCTGACGATTTTCTGCTTTCTTCTGCAAGATTTCTTATTTCATCTGCGACAACTGCAAAACCTCTTCCAACCTCACCTGCCCTGGCAGCTTCGATTGCCGCATTCAGTGCAAGTAAATTTGTCTGGCTCGCTATACTATTCATGACTGCTGTAATATCACTGATCCTATTGATCTTTTCACCCCATGCTTTCATATTATCTGCATTGGTTTTAGACGTTCCAAGGATGCGGTTCATTGCATTTGCGAGCTCATCCATTTCTGTAGTACTTTTTTGAGCAAGCTCATTGATCGCATGTGTATTTGTATTGATTCCTTCGAATATTCCTACAATGCCCTCTAGCTTTAGACCAAAATTATTTGTGATATCATTGATTCTTACAAGTTCTTCTGCCTGTTCCCCTGCTCCCTTTGAAATGTTATGGATGGAACTTGCTACATCTGCTGTTGCACCTGACATCTCCTCGGATACCTGACCCAGGTTCTCTGCATTCTGATCAATTTCTCCTGAATTCGCCTGAATGATCTCAATCATTTCTTTCATTGCGATCGTTGTATCTTTCATGGCTCTTGCCATGTCTCCAAACTCATCCAATCTTTTTAATTCCGCATCCTCTATAGAAAATGTCAGATCTCCTTCTGCCATAAGGCCCATACGCTTCTTTATTTTCTCAAGGGGACTACAGATGACAAATCTGGTGAACAACAGGACTGCCACTGTCGCAAGTACCATTAGTATGACAGTAACGAACACGACCTCTTCTACAAGCCCCATCACATCTTCATCAACTACTGCCTTTGGAAGACCTATAAAAAGCATTCCGATCACGTTCCCATCTGATGAATTGATTGGTGCATACACTGTTAAAAACGGTTCTCCTAATACCTCCGCTTCACCCCGGTATTCTGTTTTATTCGTGATGACTTCAGTTACTACCTGTTGATCTGCTTCTGTTCCAACTGCTCTTTTCCCTTCTTTCATCACTGTTGTTGCAACTCTGGTCTGATTCATAAAAATGGTACATTCCGCACCAGTAATCTCTTTCACCGCATCTACAAGAGCTTCATCCTGATCAATGAGGCTTTCACCCTTATAGAGCTTTCCATCAATAATATTCCATTCTCCTGCTATCTGCTGGTCCATGAACTCCATTGCCAGCAGGATATTACTACCCAGTGTAGAATTAACAACATACTGATTGAAAAAATAATAAATCAATCCATTTACTGTAACACTAAATACAAGTAAAACAACAATAAATAAGCTTAAAATCTTCCCTCTGGTTCTTAGTTTTCTCATGCCTTCCTCCACGCCCTCAATTAGTTAGTTTAAACTACATATTTAATATGCATTCTATCATATAAAAAGGGATATGAGCTATATAATTCTTGCTTTTACTTGAATTTATCAAATTATAATATCAATTTGTATGAAATACCAGTATTCTGTGCGCTTCTTTCGCTGCTTTTATCTTGCCAACTGTCCGGAACATAAAACGATAATAAGCATTTAACTTCCTGATACTACTGTCATCCGTCAAATAGATTGTTTTACTATATTTCAGCTTGCCATTCATTCTCTCAATGTAATATGGATCATCGATTCCCCATCTGATGGTAGCCCCCGTCTTTTTCAAACTTGGTTGGTTCTTTATTTTTTTAACTGTAAGACTGGAATAAGCATCAAACAAAATCGTCAGCTTTTTAAACTTAGCGGTAAGTCTGCTTATTAATTCCAGTACTTCTTCATTTGTAAGATACATAAAGAGACCCTCTGCAATGACCAGTACCTCTTCTCCGCCATCTATTCCAAGTGATTCCGACCAAGCCTGCTCTGTTACCGAGGATGCAATGGTCGTATGTTTCTCGATTTCAGGTAACAATAACTTCCTTAGTTTTGCTACTTCAGGCATATCCAGATCCGTCCAGCTTTTATATCCGCTTACTCTTGCGTATCTTGCATCAAGACCACTTCCAAGACTTATTATATTTAAATTTTGTTTCATGGATATGACTTCATTCACGTAATGATCTATTGCACTGCTTCGGATAGCCATAAATATCTGAAGCTTCTTTGAAATTTTTAATTTTTCAAAGTCATAATCAACTTTTCTTACCGTCTCTACCGCAAATTGATCAAAAAAAAGTCCGGACTCATACATCTGAGCCCGGCCATAAAGAGGAATTAATAATGTTTCCATTTCTTTGTCCAATCTGATCTTTTCTTTCATATTTTCTCCCTCTTTTATACAGATACTAATCCATAAGTGCAAATGTCCTCATTGCTTCTTTCACATTTTCTTTCATAGCTTCCTGTGCCGCCAATATAATAGAAGAATAAAAAATAGGTTCATCACTTTTTAGACCTTTTATAAACTCTGACGCTGCAGTTCCGCCGCTTTTATCCATATAGGTAAAATAATTTATCTTTCTGACACCTGCTTTGATTGCTGCATGAAAATCTTCTTTACTTACTCCTGATCCACCATGCATCACAACAGGCGCTCCCTCTGTCTGAACTCTGACATTTTCGACCACAGTAAAATCTAGTCTTGGTTTTGTCAGATAAATGCCGTGCGTAGTACCAAAAGAACAAGCCAGTGCATCTATTCCACTTTCTTTTACAAAGCGTTTTGCCTGAACAGGATCCGTGTAAATTTTAGTGTCATCTTCATTTGCTGTGTCTCCCGAACCGGATTCTCTCTTACCCATAGACCCAAGTTCTGCTTCAACACTTGCTCCATATTTTTGAGCCAGTGCTACTGCTTTTTTTGTATTTTCCAGATTTTCTTCAAAAGAAAGTACCGAACCATCATACATAACGCCTGTAAACCCTATTTCAAGTGCCTTTTCCAGATATTCAAAAGTCTCGCCATGATCCAGATGAACACAAACAGGTACTGTTGCTTTTTTAGCGTGTTCCATCATAATTGGTCCAATGACAGCGATCGGAATCAACGTTTCATGGCATTGTGCCGCCTGTATAATGACCGGAACATTTAATTCCTCTGCCGCTCCTATAATAGCCAGTAAGCTCTCCATATTAGGTGTGTTAAATGCGCCTACCGCAATGTTTCTTTCTTCAGCAATCTTCAGAATTTCTTTTAATGTAACTAACATATTCTCTCCTTCTTTTATGATCCTGCGTGTACTGATACTACATTCTTATTATAAACTCATTCCATTTCCTGTCTATTGACTTTTGTCATAAGTTTTTCTGCCTAATCGATTTGAATGCATTTCTTGCACTTATTTTAGCGTTGAATTATAATTAAGTCAATTAAGCCATAATTATGAAAAACAACAGAATGCCTGATTGAAAGGAGCCCCTATGGAAGACAATGTTCGTGTGATCAATCGTGCTTTTGATTTATTGGAATTACTGGCACGTTCCAATCATCCCATGTCACTGACAGAGATCGTAAGTGAAAGCAATATTAGTAAAACAACTGCATATCGCCTGCTTCACACTATGCACGAAAGACACTATGTAGAAAAAGACAAGAACAATTGTTATACCATTGGGATTCAGCTGATTGAAACAGTGAGCAGTCATATCAATGGACTGGAGCTGCAAACAGAATCGAAACCTATCCTTGCTACGCTGCGAGAAGATCTGAATCTGACTGCACATCTTGGAATTTTGGATGGAACGGATGTCATCTATGTTGAAAAACTAGACTTATATCCGACCACAAGGCTATATACCCAGATTGGGTATCGCTCGCCGGCTTATTGTTCTTCTATGGGAAAATGTATGCTTTCCTGTCTGTCCGGTGATGAGCTGGATGAGATTTTATATCACCTCAAATTTGAAGCATTTACTCCCAATACTATTTCTTCTGCCAAAGAATTAAAGCAACATCTTAAAAAGGTCAGAATGCAAGGGTATGCCATCGACAATCAGGAATATATGACAGGACATCGCTGTATCGGTGCACCTGTTTTTGACTATCGTGGAGATGTGATCGCTTCTATCAGCGCAAGCGGCCCTATTTCACAAGTCACTGACGAAAAAGTTCCATTTGTCGTCAATGAAGTAAAACGGGCCGCTGCTGAGATTTCAAAACGTATGGGTTATACAATATAAATTATTCGAGAATATTTTTTAAGACTATCGATTTCAGTCTTGTCATTTCATTAAATGTCGTCATGACACCTTCTGTACCGATTCCCGAGAATTTGTAACCGCCAAAAGGCATTTCAAAGCTTCTGAAAAAGCTTGCACCATTTATGACCGCGCCACCACATTCCAGAGCATTTGCTACAGCGAATGCTTTTTTCATGTCTTTAGAAAACACACAGCCACAGAGACCGAACATAGATGCATTTGCTATTTCTATTGCTTCCTGTGTCGTTTCGAATGGAATAATAGGAACAACAGGTCCAAATATTTCCATGTCTTTGGCGACATCAGCTGTTTTTGGAACATTTGCAATCACAGTAGGTTCGTAAAAAGCACCTTCTCGTTTCCCACCAAGAACAACTACACCTCCCTGTAAAACAGTGAGATCGACCTGTTCTTCTACTCCAATCGCTGCTTTTTCACTAATCAGGCATCCTAACTGCGACTCTTCTTCCGAAGGAAGACCATACTTAATTGCACTGATTTTTGAAACAGCTTTTGTAGTAAATTCTTCAACCCTGCTTTTATGTACAAGGAATCTCTTTGATGCGCAGCATACCTGTCCGGTATTATACATACGCCCCCAGATCAATTCATCTGTTGCCAGATCGACATCTGCATCATCCAGAACGATGAATGCATCATTACCACCAAGTTCCAATGCTGTGTGCGTCAGATTGTCCGCTACAGCTTTGGCTGTTTCTATCCCCACTTCAGTAGAACCGGTCAGCGTGACCAGATGAACATCCGGATGAGCACATAGCGGTGTGCCAATGACCGATCCCCGGCCAGTTAATATTTGTAAAGCACCCGGTGTGACCCCTGCTTCATTCATGATTTCCGTAAGTTTACACAATGTAAGTGGATTATCTGTTGATGGCTTAACAATAGCCGCATTTCCTGCCAGTAAAGCAGGCGCAACTTTTTGATCGAACAGATCACATGGAAAGTTAAATGGAATCACACAAACTACGACTCCAATAGGTTCTCTTTGTGTAAAAAGTATCGTCTTATCCTGACCTGCTTCCAGCCCTGCCGGTACGACTGA